>DATAQF010000288.1:0-2167 GCA_036264795.1 Candidatus Limnocylindrales bacterium
CAGGTCCGCCTCCTGCTCGGCGGACGCCTCGATGATCCCCTCGGCGGCATGGCGCCCGATCCGCACGATCGGGTGGATCGTCGTCCCGTCCGGCGCGAAGTCGAGGACGCGCTGGAGGAGGCGCCGCGCGTGACGCGCACGTGTCGCGCCCTCGGACAGCGGCATGCCCTCGGGGACTTCGACGATGCCGAGGGCGGTCAGTGCCCCGGAACGTGGATCGAGAAGGTCCGCCCCGAGGCGGATGAGCTCCTCGGCGGTGGCGGGATTGGCAACGGGGATGAGGATCCGAGCGGGGAGCGGTCCGCGAGCGCTCACGTGCGCGTCTCGGCGGCCGCTGTGGCGGGCGAGCTGCCCGCGGTCCGGGCGGCAGCATCCGCACGGGTGCCCTCGGGACCATCCGCATCGGGATCGTCGGCGCTGCCCGCGGCGCCCTTGGTTGCCGCCTTCCAGCGGTCAACCAGGTAGGGCTTCAGGAGCTCGAACTCGCGCGCCTGCCGTTCGACCCGATCCTCCGCCTGCTCGGTCGTCTGATGGCGGTTCTCGATGACGAAGCTACCGACCCGTCCGAAGTAGATCGGCACGAGCGCGGCGACGAGCGTTTCGATCGCCGGCTTCTCCGATCGAGCGCAGACGACGAGGTCGTAGATCAGGCGGGCCCACAGGTCGTCGGGGAAGTGGAAGGCCGAGAGGGCCTCGGCCATCTCGACGGTCGATGCCGTCGTCGACGAGCCGTCGCCGCCGATCCCCATCCGTGCCCGGGTGGAATCGACGAGCTTGCCGGCCTCGCGGGCGAGCACGAGAACCGTGGAGAGGTTCTCCGGGGCGAACATCGTCGCCCATGTGTCGGCGAGGGTCAGCGAGCCCTGGTGGAACTCGGTCAGGAGTCGGAGCGTGTTCACCTCGAGCGGCGGCGGGTCGATGATCCGCTCGAACCCGTAGGCCGGGATGTCGTGGCTGCCCCGGATGTTCAGCCAGTGGTTCGGGTGCATGGACGCGAGCCGCAGGATCGTGCCGACGACCTGGCGGAACATCGGCCCGAGGTCGGCCCCGGGATCCTTCGGGTCGTGGACCTTCGCCCCGAGTCGCGCCTGGCAGACCGCGAAGCCGCCGGTCAATGCCGAAGTCGTCATCCAGATGTCGATGCCGAACTTGCTGATGTCCTCGGTCCAGTCGTCGAGCTGCAGGTAGTGCTTGACGAGGTCCCCGCTCACCCCGAAGTCACCCCCGATCGGCTGGCGGATCCGGTTGCCGTACAGGGCCCGGGTCAGCGGGTACGTGACGGTGTTCGTGATCGTGCCGTCGTACTTGTAGCGGGCGTAGAGCGGCGCCACGTAGTCGTAGCCGCCCTTCACGATCGGGCCGGCCAGAAGCTCGATCCACTCCGGGATGATCGACCGCAGGTCCGAGTCGACGACGACGAGCGCCTTGACGTCGAGCGCAGCCGCGATCTCGAAGATCGTCCGGAGGGCGGCTCCCTTGCCGCCGACGCCGTCGATCTCTGGGTAGGTGAGGCTGACCCGGACGAGCTTGTTCGTTGGCCGGACGAGAAGGATCTGCTCGATGTAGTCGGGTGGCTCGGTCTCGATGACGACGCGGCCCGTCCCATCGGGCGAGCCGGCGTCGCTGTTGACGAGAACCGGCTTCAGGTCGGGGAAGTACTGGACGAGGCCGGCCTGGGCGGCGCGAGCGACATAGCCGATCGTGGCCGCGTTCTTGAAGCTGGGGATTCCGACCATGATGTCCGCGTGGCCCAATCGGGCGATCTCGTCGCGGATGGCCGGCGTGAGAACTTGGGCAGGCACGAACTCACCCTACCACCGAGCGCCTTGCAGCGGCATCACGGCGCGCCTGCCCGTTCGGGGAGGGCGATGCGGCGGCGCTCCGTCGAACTGGGCCCGGCCCGGTGGCCACCGTGGATTCAGCGGCGGGGGATCTCCGCCAACGCCCAGCTCGGGTTCTTCTCTCCCGGAACGTAGCGGCTGTTCGCCGCCTTGTAGGCGAGGCGGCCGAATCCCGACGCTCGCCACGAGCCGAGCCAGGTGTCGATCGGTGGCCGAACGTGGACGCCGCGCCGGATCAGGTTCGATTCGGCCAGCACGGATTCGAGCAGCCGCGTTCGTTCGAGGAGGGGAACGTTGAGGAGGGGCTCGTCGTCGAGCCAGAGGAG
>DATAQF010000318.1:0-9328 GCA_036264795.1 Candidatus Limnocylindrales bacterium
GGATCGAAGGCCGGGATCGGTGGGCCAAACGGTTCCGGCCGGCCGTTCTCCTCGATGAATGACCCCGCGGTTCGGATGATCTCGAGGGACCGGGCCTCGCACTCCTCGGAGGTGTCACCCCAGGCGGTGATGCCATGGCCGCCAAGGATCGCCCCGATCGCCTCGGGATGGTCCCGACGAACCCGAGCGATGTCGAGGCCGAGCTGGAATCCAGGCCGTCGCCACGGGATCCACACGACGCGGTCCCCGAAGCAGCGGCCAGTGAGCTCCGCACCGTCGGCGGAGGTGGCGAGCGCGATCCCCGAATCGGGATGGAGGTGATCGACGTGATCCGCGTCCACGAGGCCGTGCATCGCAGTGTCGATGGACGGCGCCGCTCCCCCCTTGCCGTGGAGGCAGTAGTCGAACGCGGCCACCATCTCGTCCTCTCGCTCGACCCCGGGGTACACGCCCACGAGCGCCCTGAGCCGATCCAGCCGGAGGACCGCCAGGCCCGATTCCGTCAGCGTCCCGAGGTCGCCGCCCGAGCCCTTGACCCAGAGGAGCTCGACCGGCTCGCCGGTCGCCGGGTCGATGCCCGTGCCCTTCGCCGACGTGTTGCCCCCGGCGTAGTTCGTGTTACGAGGATCCGCCCCGAGCCGGTTCGACCGCTCGAGCAGCGCCGTCACGACGGGGGTGGCGTCCGCGATCGTCATGCGCCCCAGCCCGCCTGGTGGCCGCCGACGCGCTCCGCGGCGATCCGCTCCGGATAGCCCGATTTGGCGTACGCGGCGACCGGATCCGGATCGAGGCCGAGCCCGGTTCGCACCTCGGCGAGGAGCGGCCGGACGTCCGTGTTGTAGGCATCCATGAAGATTGCGTTCGCACCGAGGACGTCGCCGTTCCGTTGGGCTTCGGCCAGCGCGTCCGCATCCACCAGCAGCGCCTTGGCGGTCGCCTCCTGGACGTTCATCACCGACCGGATCTGACCGGGGATCTTCGGTTCGATGTTGTGGCACTGGTCGAGCATGAACGCCACGCCGGAGTCCTGGCTGAGCCCACCGCCGTTCACCACCTCCCACATGATGCGGAAGAGCTGGAACGGGTCGGCCGCACCGACCATCAGGTCGTCGTCCGCGTAGAAGCGGGAGTTGAAGTCGAAGCCTCCGAGACGATCCGCGCGGAGCAGCGACGCGACGATGAATTCGATGTTGGTGCCCGGGGCGTGGTGGCCCGTGTCCACGACGACCATCGCCTTGGGGCCGGCAGCGACGCACTGGATGTAGGACGTGCCCCAGTCGGGCACGTCCATGGTGTAGAAGGACGGCTCGAACAGCTTGTATTCGAGGAGCATCCGCTGGTCGGCGCCAAGCCGGGCGTGGACGGCGGCGAGCGCCTCGGCAAGCCGATCCTGGCGCGCCCGGATGTCGTCCTGACCCGGGTAGTTCGTTCCGTCGGCGAACCAGAGCTTGAGGTCACGCGATCCCGTCGCATCCATGATGTCGATGCAGGCGAGCAGGTGATCGAGCCCCTTCTGGCGAACTCGCGGATCCGGATTGCAGACGCTCCCCAGCATGTAGTCGTCGTCCTGAAAGACATTCGCGTTGATCGTTCCGAGCCGGACCCCGGCGTCGGCGGCGTGGCGCGCGAGATCTTCATAGTCCTCGACGCGGTCCCAGGGGATGTGCAACGCGACGGTCGGCGCCACGCCGGTGAATCGATGGACTTCGGCGGCGTCCGCGATCTTCTCGTACGGGTCGCGCGGAACGCCCTTCTGGGCGAACACCTTGAAGCGGGTTCCCGAGTTCCCGAACGCCCACGACGGGAGCTCGATCCGCTGAGACCTCAGGGTCGCGACGACGGCCGGGTTGCTGATCACGACTGCCTCCGTCCGTTCAATGGGCGCTCCGTCCTGCTCTGACGGCGGATAGCGTGCCACACCTTTCGAATGGTTTCAATTCCTTTCTTGACATTCGCTTTCGCTTCCCGTTAGTGTGCGCCGAGAACCCCAAGCGAAACCCACTCCCATCATTGCCCGCCACTGTGGCGATGGCCTGAGCACGGAAGGCATGGAGGCGCTGTGACCGTTCCCACCGGCGGCGCGTCTCGGGACGTGTTCGCCCGCGAACGGCAGGAGCACATCGCGCGGATCGTCGAGGAGCACGGTCGCGCCCGGGTCTCCGAGCTGGCGAGCCGCTTCCGGGTATCGGCGGTCACGATTCGCAAGGACCTCCTCGCCCTGGAGTCCGAGCAGCGCGTCGTGCGGGCACATGGCGGCGCGATCAGCGTCGACCGCAGCCGGCCGGAGGTCTCCTTCGACATCCGCGAGCGGCTCCAGAGCGATGAGAAGCTCCGGATCGGAGCGGCCGCCGCCGCACTCGTCCACGACGGAGAGAGCATCGTCATGGATGCCAGCACCACTGCCCTGTCGGTCGCCCGCCAGCTCAAGGCACGCGGCGGCTGGAGCCAGCTCACCGTCCTGACCAACGGTCTGAGGCTCGCTGCGGAGCTCGCGGGTCATCCCGGGATCATCGTCCTCATGCTGGGCGGCCGCGTCCGCTGGGAGGCGCTGTCGGTCGTCGGCCAGCTCGGCGACGGGCTGTTCAGCCGGATCAACGTCCAGACGGCGTTTCTCGGCGCAGCCGGCTTCACCCTCGAGTCCGGCCTCTCCGACGCCACCGACGAGGAAGCCCAGATCAAGCGATCGATGGTCGCGGCGGCTCGAGAGGTCATCGCGATCGTCGACCATACGAAATGGGAACGCGTCGCGTTCGCGACCTTCTGCCCCACCGACAAGATCAGCGCGGTCCTGACCGACGAGGCGGCGCCGGCCGACATGGTTCAGGCGCTCGCCGCTCGCGGGGTCGACGTTCGGATCGTCGAGTCCATTCGACCCGTGCCGAAGAGCGCGGCGGGCGCCTCCGACGGCGCGACGACATCGCGATGACCGAGTCGACGCATCCGCCGGCGACCACGCCCTCGACCCCGGCCGGCGCGATCGTGCCGCGCGCCGAGCTCGTCGGGATCTCCAAGCGGTTCGGTGCGACCCAGGCACTCGACCAGGTCTCACTGGATCTGCTGCCCGGAGAGGTCCACGCCCTGGTGGGCGAGAACGGGGCGGGGAAGAGCACGCTCGTCAAGATCCTCGCCGGCATCCACCAGCCCGACAGCGGAACGATCCTGCTCGATGGCGCGCCCATCCAGATCAACGGCCCGGCTCGCGCCCGTGCGCTCCGCATCGCCGTCGTTCACCAGGAGCCCCGGCTCTTCCCGGACCTGACCGTCGCCGAGAACGTCTTCATCGGCCACGCGCCGTCGGGTCGCGTCGGCACGATCGACTGGCGTGCGACGCGGCGCGCGGCCGAGGCCCTCTTCCATGAGCTGGACGTGCAGCTCGATGTCGGGGCGCCGGTCCGGGGCCTGTCCATGGCCGACCAGCAACTCATCGAGATTGCGAAGTCGCTCTCGCTCGAGGCCCGTGTCCTGATCCTCGACGAGCCCACGGCGTCGCTGTCCGCGCACGAGGTGGCGCGGCTCTTCGCGATCGTCCGCCGCCTGCGCGACCGGGGCGTCGCGATCCTGTTCGTCAGCCACCGCCTCGACGAAGTCTTCGAGCTGTGCGACCGAGCGACGGTCTTCCGAGACGGACGCCACGTCACCACGAGGCCGACGAAGGAGCTCACGACGGCCGACCTGATCCGCCTCATGGTCGGCCGCGCCGTCTCGCTCTTTCCCAAGGTCGAGACGCCGATGGGTGACGTTCTGCTCGAGGTGGATGGGCTGACCCGCACCGGGGCGTTCCGCGATGTCCGATTCTCGGTCCGGGCAGGCGAGATCCTCGGCTTCGCCGGCCTCGTCGGCGCAGGACGGACCGAGATCGCCCGCGTCCTGTTCGGAATCGATCGGCGCGACGGCGGAACGATCCGGCTGGGCGGCAAGGCCGTCGACTTCGCGAGCCCGTCGGCGGCCATGCATGCCGGCATTGCCTACGTGCCGGAGGATCGCCACCAGGAGGGCCTGGTGCTCGACTTCTCCATCGCCCAGAACGTGACGCTGCCGATCCTGCAGCGTCTGTTCCCGCGATTCCTGGTCCGGCCGTCCGCCGAGCGACGGGTCGCCCGCGAGTTCACCGAGCAGTTGAACGTGCGGATGACCGGCGTCGATCAGCTCGTGGGCGCCCTGTCGGGCGGGAACCAGCAGAAGGTCGTGCTCGCCAAGTGGCTGGCCTCGAAGCCCAGGGTGCTCATCCTCGACGAGCCGACTCGCGGCATCGACATCGGAGCCAAGGTCGAGGTCCACCGGATCGTCTCGGAGCTGGCCGCTTCGGGCCTCGCGGTCATCCTCATCTCGAGCGACCTGCCCGAGGTCCTCGCGATGTCGGATCGGATCCTCGTGCTTCACGAGGGCCTGGTGACGGCAGAGATCCCCCACTCCCGAGCGACCGAGGAGCGGGTGATGTTCGCCGCAACCGGCAGCCCATCGGGCGTCGAGACCGAGGCCGACGGGGCCGTCCCGGCCGCCGGTGGCCAGGCGTGACCGGATCGATGGAAGCGGTCGGCGGCGCCCCGAGCGGGACCGGCGGCTGGCTGGGCGCGATCGCCCGACAGCGCGAGCTGAGCCTCGTCGCGATCATCGTCGTCCTCGGCGGGCTCGTCTCGCTCACCGCGCCCCAGTTCCTCAGCGTGGACAACATCAGCCAGGTGGCGGTCCTGGCCTCGATCGTCGCGGTCGCCGCCGTCGGTGAGGCGATCGTCGTCATCACCCGAAACGTGGATCTCTCGGTCGAAGCGACGATCGGCCTGGTCGCGTATTGCCTTGCCCGGACGCTCGAGCTGCACGCCCTCGATGCCCCCGCCGCCATTGCCTTGAGCATCGGGCTCGGCCTGGTCCTGGGGATGGTCAACGGGGTCATCGTGACGCTGTTCCGAGTTCCGGCGATCGTGGCGACCCTGGGAACGCTGAGCGTGTTCCGCGGCATCGACTACTTCGTGGCCGGCAGTCACCAGGTCCCCCTCGCGGGCCTTCCGGATCAATTCACGAACGCATCGCGCGATACGGTCTTCGGGATCCCCTTGTTCGTGCTCCTCGTGATCGTCGTCGTGGCGATCGGATCGGTCATCCTGCGCTCGACGCGGTTCGGTCGCCAGGTGTACGCGGTGGGAAGCAACCCGGAAGCGGCTGCCGTCCTCGGCATCCCATCCCGGCTCGTCGTGTTCGTTGCCTTCTCCGTCTGTGGGCTCCTCGCCGGGGTGGCCGGCGTGCTGTGGGTCATGGAGTTCGGCACGATCAACGGGACGGCCGCGACCGGCTCGGTCCTCGCGATCGTCGCCGCGGTGGTCGTCGGTGGCGTGAACATCTTCGGCGGGTCGGGGACGCTCGCGGGCGCGGCGCTCGGGGCCCTGTTCCTCGGGTTCATCGCCAACGCGCTCATCCTCGTCGGCCTGTCGCAGTTCTGGCTCCAGGCGATCTACGGCCTGGTCATCCTGCTGGCCGTCAGCGCCGACGCGCTGATCCTGCGGCGGATCCATCGGGCCTCCGCCGGACATCGGGCGCGATGAACGCCCAGGACCGCTCCGGCGGCGGACGGCGATGGCTTCGGGGCTTCGCCCGCTGGGAGTCGCTGCTCGTCGTCGCCCTCGTCGCCCTCATCGTGCTGGGCAACGCGCTGTCACCCTTCTTCCTGACCGCCGGCAACTTCTCGAACCTCATCGCGGCCCTCATGGAGGTCGCGATCATGGCCCTGCCGATGACCCTGATCATCATCGCCGGCGAGATCGACCTGTCCGTCGAATCGATGGCCGGCCTCGCCTGCGCCCTGCTCGGCTTCCTCTGGGCGGCCGGCGTTCCTCTTGCCATCGGCATCCCGATCGTGCTCCTGGTCGGCGCGCTCGGCGGGCTGCTCAACGGCCTGCTCGTCGCCCGTGGCGGGCTGCCGTCGCTCGTCGTGACGCTTGGCACCCTCGCCCTCTTCCGCGGTCTCGCCCTCATCGTCCTCGGACCGCGCGGGATCAGCGACTTTCCCGCGGCCTTCACGGAGATCGGGTTCGGACATGTGCCCGGCACGCTGATCCCGTGGCCGTTCGTGATCTTCCTGGGCATTGCCGCGGTGCTCGGCGTCGTCCTCCATCGAACGTGGCTCGGGCGTCAGGTCTACGCGATCGGCAAGAACGCCGGCGCGGCGCGCTTCTCCGGGGTTCGGGTCGCCCGCGTCCGGATCGCGCTGTTCGTGCTCTCCGGACTGATCTCCGCCCTGGCCGGGATCATCCTCACCTCCCGCCTGTCCAGTGCCCGCGCCGACGCGGCGCAAGGGATGACGCTCACGGTCGTGACCGTCGTCCTGCTCGGTGGGGTGAACATCTTCGGCGGCTCCGGGACGATCCCCGGTGTCGTCCTCGCGGTTCTCGCGGTGGCGGTCATGCAGAACGCGCTCCGCCTGGCCAACGTGACGGTCGAGGTCCAGAGCATCGCCCTCGGGCTGCTCCTGATCATCTCGGTCGTCATCCCAACCTTCGCTCACCAGGCCAAGTCGGCCATCGACCGAGCCAGGAGAGGCCGGCCTCCGCCGGCCGACTCGGTCCCGAGCGGTGAGATCGCATTGTCATGATCGAGGAGGAATCGTGTTGAAGCTCAGGACATTCGGGCGATGGATCGCCTTCACCAGTGCGGCGGCCATGCTGTTCGCCGCCTGCTCGGGTGGCAGCGGCGCGACGCAGAGTCCGGCGACGGCATCCGCCACGACCGGCGCGTCGGCAAGCACCGCCGCCGGCGGGTCCCCGAGCGGGTCGGCCGCCGCGGCACCCATCACCGTCGGCTACCTGCCGAAGGACATCGTCAACCAGTACTTCGCCGCGGCGAAGACAGGCGTCGACAAGGCGGCCGGTGAGCTGGGCGGAACGGTCAAGCAGGTCGGCCCGAACACAGCCGATCCGGCGCTCCAGATCCCGTTCATCACCGATCTCACCACGCAGAAGGTCAACGCGATCATCATCTCGGCCGACGGCAAGGATGAGGTCGCTCCCGCCCTCAAGGCGGCGATGAGTGCCGGAATCAAGGTCGTCGGGTTCGACTCGAGCCCCGCCGTCGGCGCGTACGACGTCTTCGTGAATCAGGTCGACTTCAGCGGCGTCGGGGTCAACCTTGCCGATTGGGCGTGCGAGCTCGCACCGAGCTGCACCGGCGACATCGCCATCCTCTCCGCCGCCGCGACGGCCACCAACCAGAATGCCTGGATCGACCTCATGAAGACGACCCTGAAGGGCGACAAGTACAAGGGACTCAAGCTCGTCGACACCGTCTACGGCGATGACGACGCGACCAAGAGCACGACCCAGGCCCAGGGCCTGCTCACCAAGTACCCCAACCTCAAGGTCATCGTGGCCCCGACGACCGTCGGCATCCTCGCCGCGGCCCAGGTCGTCAGCGGAGCCGGCAAGTCCGCCTCCGTCAAGGTCACCGGCCTCGGGTTCCCGAACGACATGAAGAAGTTCGTCAAGGACGGCACGTCGCCGGTGTTCGGGCTGTGGAGCGTGCCCGACCTCGGGTACCTCTCCTACTACGTCGCAGCCAAGCTCGTCAGCGGCGAGATCACGGGCAAGGAAGGGGAAACCTTCACCGTGAAGGGTCTCAACAAGGACCAGCCGTACACGATCGGCAAGGACGGCGTCGTGATCCTCGGGCCGGCCTTCCGGTTCGATTCGACGAACGTCGACCAGTTCAACTTCTAGCACGCGTTCCGCGCACGCAACGCCGGACCCCGGAGGCGAACGCCTTCGGGGTCCGGCGATTCCGAGGAGAGCCCATGGAACGAGTCGGCTTCAGGATGCGGCTCCTCCCCGGCGCCGAAGCCGAATATCGCCGCCGCCACGCTGCCGTCTGGCCCGAGATGCTCGCCGCGCTCCGGGCAGCCGGAGCCCACGACTACTCGATCTTCCTCCACGGCGGCGACCTGTTCGGCTACCTCGAGGTCGAGGACTTCGGCGCGTTCCGGGCGTCGATGGCGGCGAATCCGGTGAACGACCGCTGGCAGGCGGAGATGGCCGCCCTGATCGATCCGCTGACCGATCCGGCGACCGGGTTTCACCAGCGGTTGGAGGAGATCTTTCACCTCGACTGATCCCGCCGCCGCGGCCCCGGCCTCGCGACTGCCCGCCCGCGCGTCGAATCGGGGAACCTCGTGTACCGTTCCGCGAGTCCGGCTGGTCTGTTCTGACCAGCCGATGACGACCGTCCTGTCCGATGGCCGTCGGACGATCGTCGGGTGGCGAGGGCTCCGTCCGCCCTCGTAGCCTGAGCGAGTCGTTCGCACACCCCCAACGGACGGACATGCCAACCCCATCCGTGCCACTCGACGCCCGCGGCCGGCTCACACCGCGCTAGGTCGGGAGTGGCTCCCCCGCCGCCGCTCACCCCAGAGAGCGCGTTGGTAGACAGGAGCATCTTGCGATTCACGATCCCGGGCGCCCGAGCGCTCGTCCCGGCGGCTCTCGCAGCCGCCCTCCTCGTCCCCGCCGCGCCACCGACCCCCGCCGCGGCGGCCGTCACGAGCGAGGCGAACCAGGTCATCAACATCGCCAAGGCCAAGCTCGGGGATCCCTGGCGGTACGGCGCCGCCGGCCCGTCCGCCTTCGATTGCTCCGGCCTCGTCCTCTACGCGTATCGGATGGCAGGCGACCTGCGCCTGATCGGCGGCGGGACGCTTCGGTCCGCGTCCGCGCTCTATCGCTACTTCCGCCTCCGTGGCCGGACGAGCCGGACGAACGCGACTCCCGGTGACCTGGTGATCTGGGGCAACGGCAGTCACGTCGGGATCTATCTCGGTCGCGGAATGGCGATCAGCACGTTGACGACCGGCGTCCGCATCCACGCCGTCCGAGCGCTGAGCGCGCCGTTCACGGCATACCTCCACACGGGGATCAACCGCCTGCCCTGAACCCGATCGCCCGCGTGGCCATCCCTCAGGCGTGGAATGCCTCGAGCGCCTCGTGCTCCCGCTCGACGGCCCGTCCGTCACGGGCCGATAGCTCCTCGTAGGGGTCCAGGACCACCCGACCCTCGCGGAGCGACCACGCGCCCGCGACCCGGCCGTCGACGAGGTACGTCCCGACCGAGAACGGGTTCCGCGTGTGGAAGACTCGCGATCGATACGGCTCCGGCAGGATCCCGGACCGGCGGGCGTGGACGAGCAGGGAGGCATCCCAGTGCGCCAGGAACCGGATGGGCGCCGGCGTCGCCGCATCCGGAATCGGCGCATCGGGCAGATCGATGAGGTGGCGACCTTCCTCGTCGCGAAGGTGGACCAGGCTCAGCCCTCCCCCACCCCGCCGCGCGTCCGCGACCGAGAGGCCGGCCC
>DATAQF010000016.1:0-17749 GCA_036264795.1 Candidatus Limnocylindrales bacterium
CGCCGACCATACGCGCTCCGACCGGTTGCCGAACAGGCGGACCTTGGCGGCTAATCGTCCTGTCTGTCGCGCTCGCGGGGCCAGAGGACGCCGGCAATGGCCGAGCCGTTGCGGAGGCACACCCGCGGGGTCGGCGGCCATCAGCCGGTGAGCGGGGCGACCACCTCGCGGAACACCTCGGTGTGCCGGTCGACGTCTGCGGCCGTCGTCGCCGGGCTCATCAGCGCCATGTTGTGGAATGGCGTCATCAGGACGCCCCGGTTCATCACCGCGAGGTGGAGGTACCGGTCGAGGAGCGGGTCGGCGTGCGCCATCTGCTCCGCGCCGTCCCGCGGGGGCGACGGCATGAAGTGGTACTCCGCTCGTGCCCCGAGTCGGGTCACGTGCCACGGCAGCGCGGTCGAGGCGATGACATCGTTCACGCCGGCCTCCCAGCGCTCGGCGAGGGGGATCATTCGGTCGAACGCCTCATCGGTCAGGACCTCGCCGAGCGTCGCCCGGATCGCGGCCAGCGACAGGGCATAGCCGGCAAGCGTGCCGCCGATGCCGCCGATGTCGGCTCGTTCGGGCAGCGCGGCACGGACGCGCTCGGCGATCGCCTCGGTCATCCCGTACGTTCCCGCCGGGATCCCGCCGCCGATCGTCTTGCCGATCACGAGCATGTCCGGATCCAGCCCGTCCCGAGCCGTCATCCCGCCGGGGCCGGCGCAGATCGTGTGGGTCTCGTCGATGATCAGGACCGTGCCCGTCCGTCGGGTGATCTCCCGCAGAGCCTCGTGATAGCCCGAGTCCGGCAGCACGATGCCGACGTTCGTCAGGGCCGGCTCGACGAGGACGGCGGCGACCCGCTGGTCGGCGAGGGCCTGCTCGAGGGCATCGACGTCGTTGAACGGGACGACCCGGCTCGTGAGCGCGGGATCGACCGGCGGCCCGATGTTGCCGGCCGTTGCGACCACGCGGCCCCCCGGATCGAGGGTCGCGAGGGTCTCGTCGACGGAGCCGTGATAGCACTCGTCATGGACGAGGATCTTCGACCGGCCGGTGATCTGGCGGGCGAGCCGGATGGCGAAGCGGTTCGCGTCCGTGGCGGTCATCGTGAACTGCCAGAGCGGCAGGCCGAACCGGCGACCGAGCTCCTCGCCCGCGGCGATCGCGTCCTCGGTCGGGAGCATGTGGGTGATCCCGCGGCGCATCTGACGCTCCACGGCGGCGATCGTCGGAGCCGGCCCGTGACCGGCCATGGCACCCGTGTCGCCGAGACAGAAGTCGACGTAGTCGTGGCCGTCGACACAACGGAAGCTCGCGCCGGACGCGGAGTCGACGAACAACGGGAAGGGCGAGGCCCACTCGCTCATCCAGTTCATGGGGACACCGTCGAGCAATGAGCCCCTGGCTCGCTCGAAGAGCTTGCCGGACCGCGGATGGGCCCGGGCGAAGCGCTCGAGCTCGGCTGTCATCAGCCGGCCAAGGCGCTCACGGTCGACGGTGAAGGTGGTCGGCATCGTCATGCCGAGAAGGATGGGTCACGATCGCGGCCCGGAACGGTCGATCCCGCCGGCTGCGACGGGCGGTGGCTGCCCCGGGGGCGGCGCTCAGGGTGACCGATCAGATGGCCCCGTCGCGGTGGCGACTAGCGGAGCCGCCGCGTGAAGCCGCAGACGGGACACGTGGCGACCTCCGTCGTCGGGTCGACGACGAGGAAGCTCGTGCAGCCGTTCGTGCTGCAATAGGGTTGGGTCGCGGTGTGGCTGCGGCGGCGCATCCGGCGCATCGCCACGGATCGGCCGGCGACCGAGGCGGTCGTGGTTCGAGACATCATTGGTTGGTTGGAGATTCCCTCTGGCTCGCGTGTCTCGCGGGGCGCATGTCCTGCGCTTCGTCGCGGCATCGTGGCCGTGTTCCGCTCTCGCAGGGCTCGGTGTCGGGAGCCGGAGCGGGTGGTTCGTGATTTCCTGGCCCGGGGCGTCGGGGGGAGCCGAAATGTGGCTCGACCGAGTGACGCCGTGACGGGCTGACCCAGGAATCATGCGTGACGAACGGGAATCCGTCAAATGAGACGATCGGCGGTCCGGGCGGATCGTTCGTTCCCCGCCAAGGTCGGCCATTCGGTTGCGGAATATCAACCTTGCCCGAATTGAACCGAAGTTGCGCGAATCGCCCTTCTCTTGTCAGACTCCGGCGGTTCGATGCACATCAATGATGGAGGGGTCCCTTGCCGACGTCCCTGACCGCGCGCGTCCGGCGCCCTGCGGTCATCCTTGCCACCGCTGCCGTGTTCCTGGGAGGCCTGGCACCCGCCGTCAGCGCCGCCGGAACCGTGAGCGTGACGACGCCGTATCCGTCGATCGCCGTCGCCCCCGGATCGAGCGCGAGCTTCGACCTGACGATCACGTCATCGGTCCAGCAGACCGTCGCGCTCGCGGTGACGGGTGCGCCCAGCGGCTGGAAGGCCACGATCCACGGCGGTGGCTTCGTCGTCCAGGGCGCGACTGCGGGGCCCGGCAAGCCCGGCACGGCCCGCCTCGACGTCCAGGTGCCCGGCGATACGACCGCGACCAGTGGCAACCTGCGGATCGAGGCCAGGGCGGGCGGTGCCAGCTCGGTGCTTCCGATCACCGTGCTCGTCAGCGCCGACGTCGCCGGTGACATCACCCTGACGACGAGCTCGCCGACCCTGACCGGAGCGAGCGACACGACGTTCAGCTTCCCGCTGACGCTCCAGAACGGCACTGCCCAGGACCAGACGGTCTCGGCGACCGCCACGGGGCCTGCCGGCTGGACGGTCACCACGAAGCTGTCGGACGCGCAGGCGGCGAGCACGGTCGTGAAGGCCGGAAGCTCCACGACGATCACGGTCACGGCCACGCCGCCGGCGAATGCGCCGGCCGGACACAGCGATATCAGCGTGACCGCGACCGCCGGCACGAAGACGATCCCGGGCAAGCTCGGGATCGACATCACGGGGACGTTCAAGCTGACGCTGTCGACGCCGGGCGACCTCCTCTCGGCTCACGGCTCGGCGGGATCGGCGATGCGTCAGACGCTCGAGGTCCGCAACGGCGGAACCGGCGACCTCGCCGGCGTCACCGTCACGGCGACGCCGCCGTCCGGCTGGGACGTCAAGTTCGAGCCGGCCGGCGGAAAGGTCGACGTCGCGGCGGGCCAGACGGGGACCGTCACCGCGATCATCACCCCGTCCTCCGATGCGGTCGCCGGCGACTACGTCGTCTCGTTCGCGGCCTCGAACGACCAGGCGAAGTCGAACCAGGACATCCGGTTCACGGTCGAGACCTCGCCGATCTGGGCGCTCGTCGGGATCGGCGTGATCGTCGCGATCCTGGCCGGGCTGTTCTACGTGTTCCGAACCTACGGGCGCCGGTGACCGCGCCGTCCACTCGGCCGACCCGGAAGCGGGTCGGCCGGCAGCGGCCCGACGCCGACGGCGACCCGGCGACCCGCCGCCGCCCTCGTGGCGAGGGTGACGACCGGCCGCGAGCGCCGATCCGGACTCGAGGCCTGACGAAGGCGTACGGCGAGCTCGTCGCCGTCGACCATCTCGATCTCGAGGTCCAGGCCGGCGAGATCTTCGGCCTCCTCGGCCAGAACGGCGCCGGGAAGACGACGACGATTCTCATGCTGCTCGGGCTGACGGAGCCGACCGAGGGCCAGGCCCGGGTCGTCGGCCTCGATCCTGCGCGCCGGCCGCTCGAGGTCAAGCGTCGCGTCGGTTATCTGCCCGACAGCGTCGGGTTCTACGGCGATCTCTCGGGCCGCGAGAACCTCCGATACACCGCCGAGCTCAATCGGATCCCGCGGGAGCTCGCCGACGCGACGATCACCGAGGTCCTCGAGCAGGTCGGGCTGTCGGCCCGTGCCGACGACGCGACCGACACCTACTCGCGGGGCATGCTCCAGCGCCTCGGCATCGCCGACGCGCTCGTGAAGGATCCGGACGTCCTGATCCTGGACGAGCCGACGACGGCGATCGACCCGCTCGGCGTGACCGAGATCCTCGAGCTCCTGCGGTCGCTCGTCCGGGATCGGGGGATGGCGATCCTCCTGTCGAGCCATCTGCTCAACCAGGTCCAGTCCGTCTGCGACCGGATCGGGATCTTCGCGGCCGGGCGGCTGATCGGGCAGGGGACGATGGCCGAGCTGGCCCACCGCTTCGGCGAGGACACGGCTCAGATCGAGGCGGGCGTCCAGACCGACAACGAAGCAGGTACGGCCCGCGTCCGGGAGGTCCTGACGGCCATCCCGGGTGTCGTGGAGGTAATCCAGCCGCGACGACCGGCCGAGCCATGGCTGATCGGGGTTAGGCCGGCGGCCGACGAGACGCGCGTCCGGCGATCGATCCTGGCCGCGGCCGCCTCGACGGGCCTCGATCTGACCTCGGTCCGGCCGGTGGCGCCGTCACTCGAGGAGATCTACCGGCGGGCGGTCGAGAAGGCCGCCCACGGCCACGCACGGGACGTCCGATGACAGCTGAAAGCATGCCCAATCCGGCGACGCCCGTGCCCGCCGGCGAGCCCGTCCCCGCCCCCGCGCAGCCCGCACGGCGCGATGGCGAGATCCCGTCCCGCCGCGAGCGGTCCGTGCCCCATGCCGGCTGGATGGTCGTCGCCCGCAAGGAGCTGGCCGATCACCTCCTCTCATCGCGCTTCGTCGTCCTGTTCATCGTCGTCGGGCTGGCGGCCCTGATTCCGCTCTATTTCGCGGCGGATACCATCCGCTCCGCGGCGTCGACGGTGAGCGGCGGCCAGGCGATCTTCATCGCCCTCTTCTGGTACGCGCCGAAGGTCGGCGATGCCCAGATCGCGCTGCCGAGCGTCCAGGGATTTCTCGGGTTGGTGGCGCCGCTGCTCGGTCTCGCGTTCGCGTTCGACTCGATCAACGGCGAACGCTCTCAGGGGACGCTTCCTCGGCTGCTCTCGCAGCCGATCCACCGCGACGACGTCATCAACGGGAAGTTCGCGGCCGGGCTGGCGGTGATCGCGATCGTGATCGGGGTGGTGATCGGGGTCATCGCGGCGTTCGGCATCATCCGTCTCGGAATCGTTCCGACGGCGACCGAGGCTCTGCGCCTGATCCTGTGGCTCCTCGTGACGTTCATCTACGTCTCGTTCTGGCTCGCCTTCGGGATGCTCCTGTCCGTCGTCGTCAGACGGGCGGCGACGTCGGCGCTGATCGGGTTCGGGGCGTGGCTCCTCTTCACGATCTTCGGCGGGCTGATCACCCAGCTCATCGGCGGGTTCCTGGCGCCGCTCCAGGGCACGGCCCAGGAACAGCTCAACAACATCGGTCTCCAGCAGACGATCACCCGGCTGTTGCCGGATACGTTGTACCGGGAGGCATCGCTCGTGCTGCTCAACCCGCAGGTCTCGAGCGTCTCGACGCCGACGACCCTGTCGGGCTACGCCCAGGCCCAGCAGCGGATCCCGTCGCTGCTGTCGCTTGACCAGAGCTTCATCCTCGTCTGGCCTCAGGTGGTCGCGCTCGTCGCCCTGACCGTTGCGTTCTTCGCGATCGCCTATGTCCGCTTCATGCGTCAGGAAGTCCGCGCCTAGGCCGGAAGCGGCGATCGTCGCTGCGCCGTGCGGCGAACCCAGCGGGACACGGTGCTATCGTCCGATCATGAAGGGCGATCGGGTCGAGGTCGTGGTCGACACCGGACAGGGCGTCCAGACATTCGACATTGCGGCGACCAGGAACGGCCGGCGGATCGAGGTGACGACGGCCCGTGGCGTCGTCGAGGTCACGGAGGTCACGCGCGGGGGGACGCCGGTTCGGACCGGACGGTTCATGTCGAGCCGGCTGATCGCCCTCGTCGAGCATCCCGCCCAGGAAGTCTCGGACGGCCGGGTCGACGTTTCGACGCGCCGCCGGATGCGTCCGCCGACCGACTGAACCCGGTCGGGCTGCGGTCTCGCCGCCGGGCGGCATGCGTCGCCCGCCCGGTCGGCGGTCGCCAACCCGTGCCAGCAGCGGCCGAACGCCCGCCCAGCACGGCCGATCGGCGGTCATTCACGCCAAGCAGAACCAGTTCACCCGCGAACTCGTTCCGCTTGTGCGCAACGATCGGAAGAACACGCCACAGGAGCCAGGTGGCAGCAGAGGCCAGAGCCCACCGGCGGCATGACCCCGGCAAGACGTTCAGGCCGCTCCGCGCTCCGCGCGCCGAGGCTCGGCAAACCGCGGGAGCACGTCGCGGGCGTACGCCTCGATGAAGCCTTCCTGATCGGGTCCGACCTGGTGGACGTACACGTGGTCGTAGCCAGCGTCGACGTACCGCTGGATCGCCTGAACGTGCCGGTCGATGTCGGGTCCGCAGACGACCTGCTCCGCGATCATGTCCTCGTCGACGATCTTCGCGAGCTGCTCGAAGTGCCTGGGGTTCGGTAGCTCCTGCCCGGATTCGCCGGGGATCGCGGCGGTCGGCCAGATCCGATGGGCGGTCTTGCGGGCCGAGGCCTCGTCGCGGGCCCAGCAGACCGTGAGCTGCCCGTATCGAGGACGTCCAGTCCTCCGGCCCTTCTCGAACGCCTCGACCAGCTCGGTCTCGGGGGCCGTGCCGATGAACCCATCGCCGATCTCGCCGGCGACCTTCGCGGCGCGCGGGCCGGATGCGGCGACGTGGATCGGGATCGGGCGGTCGGGAAGCGTGTAGATCCGGGCGTTCTGGACCTGGTAGAAGTCCCCATCGAAGCTTGTGACCTCGCCCTTCCAGAGCTCCCGGATCACCTCGACGGCCTCGACCATCATCCGGGATCGGACATCCCATTCGGGCCAGCGGTCACCGAGGATGTGCTCATTCAGGTTCTCTCCGGTCCCGACGCCGAGGAAGAAGCGGCCCGGCATCATCGCGGCGGTCGTGGCCGCAGCCTGGGCGATGATCGCGGGATGGATGCGGATCGTCGGACAGGTCACGCCCGTCCCGATCTCGAGCGTCGAGGTCGCCTCGGCGATCCCGCCGAGCACTGACCAGACGAACGGGCTCTGTCCCTGCGCGTCGATCCAGGGGTGGAAGTGATCGCTGATGAGGGCGAACGTGAAGCCCGACGCTTCTGCCAGCCGGGCGTAGCGGACGAGGTCCGATGGACGGTGCTCCTCGGACGAAAGGGCGTAGCCGATCTGTGTCCTGGTGCGCGACGTCGGTTGCCCGCTCTTCGGGCTCTGGCCTTGGGGCATGGCAGCCACCTCCTGTTCGTAGCCGTCATGCTCCCGAGCCGCGGAAGGCCGCCGCGCTACAGGGCCCGGAGCGCAGGTTGCGATGCCGTGACGTTCGGCCGGCGCTTGGCGGCGGGCGCGACGATCCTCCTGCCGGGCCTCAGAACGGCGGCCACGGGATGGCCGGCCAGTCGGGGCGGGGGAGGGGGAAGCGCCGCGTCTCGAGAAGCGAATCGACCCGTCGTCGCGTGGCCGCGATCTCGCCGCGTGACAGGAGTGGCGCGAGATCCCGGGCGAGATCCCCGCGGAGCGCCTCGCCGAGCCGCGCGAGCCCGTCGAGCTCGTCGGGTGCCAGCGACTGACCGCGCCACCCCCAGAGGACGGTTCGCAGCTTCGGCGCCGTCGAGAAGGTCACGCCGTGGTCGACCCCGTAGACGTGCCCTCCGGTCACCGGGAGGAGATGCCCGCCCTTGCGATCGGTGTTGTTGATCGCCGCATCGAAGACCGCGATCCGCCGGAGCCGCGGGTCGTCGCCGATGACCATCGCAACGACATCGGCTGTGTCGTCGGTGTCGATCCAGAGCTGGAGCGCTCCGTCGCCGAAGGGTCCATCGCGAAGGACCGTCGGCGGCACGATCGACCAGCCGATCGCCTCGCTGACGAGGAACGCGGCGACCTCGCGACGGGACAGCGTCTCGTCCGGAAAGTCGTCGAGAGGCCGCTCGCCGGCGATCGGCTTGTAGACGGCGTTGAGGACGACCGGAGCTTCCGGCGGCGGGCAGGCGCGGGTGATGCGGCAGAACATCGCGTGGTTCGTCGAGCCGAGGAGCCGCCCGGCGATCTCGATGTCGCCGTCGCGCAGGGTCGCCAGGGAGGACGCGGCGTCGATCATCGGCTGGCCACCGGGTCCGGGCGGGTCAGTTGACGTAGTGGCCGTTGCGGCGCGGGCAGATGTGCCCCTGGGGGTCGAGCGGTTGCCCGCACAGCGGACACGGCAGCCGACCGGCACCGACGACCTCGATCGCGCGGTTCACAAACCCCCGGGCGGCGTCGGCGGTCAGCCGGACCCGGAGCGTGTCCGGGCCCTCATCGTCGTTGTCGGCTGCCTCGAAAGCCGCGAGGAGCTCGCCGGCCGGGGTCCCCGCGAGACCTTCGACGGTCGAGAGGTCGATCACCGTCTCGTCCTCGTCCGGCTCATCGTCGTCGTCGTCATCGGCCTCTTCGTCGTCGTCCTCGTCTCCGCCGGCCTCCGCTCGCGCCTCGACGAGGATCCGGTCCGCATCGCCGTCCCAGCCGAGCGTCAGCGTCGTCGCGCGGAAGGCTTCGTTGATCGGCTCATCGAGCGGCTGGTCGTCGACCGCGGCGGCGGCGGCCGTCGAGATGCCGCGCTCCTCGAGCTCGTCGAGCAGCACGCCGAGCCGCTCGGCAAGGACCGCGACCTGGACCTTTTCGAGCACGACCGAGACGACCTGGCCCGACCGGCGCGCCTGGAGGAAGAACGTCCGGTTGCCCGGCACGCCGATCGTCCCGGCGACGAACCGGTCGGGTGGATCGAAGACGAACATCCGACGGGGCATCATCGGACTCTACCGGTTGTCGTCGAGTGACGCCGTTGCTCGGGCTTCAGCCGACCGTGACGCGGATCGTCTCGTGGCCGCGGGCGCCGTCCGGTGCCGGCGGCGTCCGATCTGCCGTCTGGACCTGGCCCGAGCCGTCCGTCGCGCGCACCTCCACGACGTGATCGCCGGGGCCCGCGGCGGCCGCGTCCCACGCGTACAGCCACTGGACCCAGGTTGCCTTGGAGATCGGCGTCGAGAGCTGGGCATCCCGCCATTGGCCGTCGATCGCGACCTCGACCCGGGTCACTCCGCGGTCCGGGGCCCACGCCACGCCGGCGATCGGAACGCGGCCCGCCGCCACGCGCTGGCCGTTCCCCGGGACGTCGATGCGAGACTGGGTGAGGATCGGCCCCTCCTTCGACCAGCCGAGCGGCACCCAGTACCCGTCGAACGCCTCGAGCGTCGTCAGCTCGAGCTCGGCCAGCCATTTCGTCGCCGACACGTAGCCGTAGAGGCCCGGCACGATCAGCCGCGCCGGGAAGCCGTGGTTCTTCGGGAGGGGCGTGTCGTTCATCTTCAGCGCGATCATCGGCTCGCGCGCCGAGTCCATGACCCAGGCGGTCGGCATCCCGGCCGTCCAGCCGTCGACCGCCCGCCCGACGAGCTGGGTCGCCCCGGCCTGAACGCCGGCCATGCCGAGAACATCGCGGAGGCGAACGCCGGTCCACTTGGCGTTGCCGACGAGATTCCCCCCGACCTCGTTGCTGACGCAGGCGATCGTGACGTACTGCTCGAACATCGGCAGCTGGCCGAGCTCCGCGTACGACAGCACGACCTCGCGGTCGACCATCCCGTGGACCCGGAGGTGCCAGGTCGAGGCGTCGACGGTCGGGGTGATGAGCGCGGTGTCGATCCGGTAGAAGCGATCGTTCGGCACGACGAGGGACGTCAACCCGTCGACCGCCAGCTCGGCACCGCCCGGGATCGTCGCGGTCACCGCCGCGCCGGGGAGCGGTGGTGCACCGGCCTGCGTCGCTCCGCCCTCGAGCAGTCGCCGGCCCACGAGCCCGGCCGCGGACGAGGCGATCGCGACGGCACCCGCCTGGACCAGGAAGCTGCGGCGCGACCAGTCCGGAGCCGCGATCGCCAGCGGGGTGCCCAGGGCCGTCGTGCCGGCGCCGCCGGCCCGCAGAAGGAGCGTCATGACCTGCGCCCCGACGAGGGCCGCGACGAGGGCGACGACCATCGCGGTGGTCGGCGTGGCATCGGGCGACTGGAGGGTGGCGAGGAACCCGGCGAGCGCGAAGGCGCCGAACCCGAGGGTCGCCAGGGTGGCCGAACGCCGGACGGCGATGATCCCGAGGCCTGCGCCGATCACCGCGGCGAGGACGACGATCAAGGTCTCGAGGGCCAGCTTGTCGTTCGTTCCGAACAGGCTCACTACGACGTCCTTGGCGCCGGCCGGCTGGTGGTCGATGACGAACGTGCCAACCGCGGCGAGCAGCGACGGTGCGCCGAGGAACCCCGCGACGAGCTCGGACAGGCCGATGCCGGCAAGCGCACCAATGGCGCCGGCGATCGCCGGGCGGAGCCGAGCGACGACATCGGCGCGGCCGCGCACGGCAGGTGGCTCGGCACGCGGGCTGCTCAGGGTCAGGTCGCTCATGCCGTCATTGTTCGTCCGGAGCGTGACGGTCCGATGTCGGTTCCGGCCGGCCGTCACCCGCGCCGGCATCCAACCACGCACGGAACCGGCCGGCCTCGCGTCCGATACGGAGCGGCACGCCGAACGCGGCGGCCGGCGCCGGACCGCCGAGCACGTCATCGATCGAACCGGCGGCCGCGATCCGGCCGCCGGCCAGGACGAGCGCATGACCGAACCCGGCGGGGATCTCCTCGACGTGATGGGTGACGAGGACGATCGCGGCGGGATGCTGCCCGGCCGCCAGTCGGGCGAGGTCCCGGACGAGGGTCTCGCGTGCGCCGACGTCGAGTCCGGCGGCCGGCTCGTCGAGGATCAGCAGCTCGGGGTCGGGCATGAGCGCGCGGGCGATCTGGACGCGGCGCCGCTCGCCCGTTGACAGCAACCCGATCTCGCGATCCGCCAGCGCGGCAACTCCCAGCTCCTCGAGGAGTGCCGCGGCCCGGGCGCGGTCGGCGGCGTCGAACACGTGCCACCACGGCGCAAGGGCGCCGTAGCGGGCCGTCACCACGGCGTCGCGGGCGGTCAGCGCGGGGTCGAACGCCGGATCCTGGATGGCGCTCGCATACCCGATCCGACGCCGCAGCTCGCGGGCGTCGATCCGCCCGATCGTGGAGCCGAGGATCTCCACGATGCCGGTGGTCGGCCAGAGATTCGTGCTCGCGACCTGGGCGAGCGTCGTCTTCCCGGATCCGTTGGGGCCGATGACGACCCAGCGCTCACCGGACCGCACGGTCCAGTCGAGCGGCCCGAGGATCGTCCGGCCGGCGCGCCGGACGGAGAGTCCCGCGAGCCGAACGACATCGCTCAGGGAGCGCCGCTCTGAGCGGCCGCGCCCCCGGAGGCGGCGGGGATGGTCGATGGTGGGGGCGTCGGAGCGGGGGTCGGGGGCGGTGTCGGAGCCGCGGTGGGCGGGGGCGTCGGAGCCGCGGTCGGCGGCGGTGTCGGTTGGATCGATGGCGGCGTGGACGGCGAGACGCTCGCCGAGGGTGCCGACGACGGCGTCGGGCACGGCTGGTAGATGACGAATGGCGAGGCGGAGGGATCGCTCGACGGGATGACGAACGAGGGGACGATCCCGCTCGCGTCGGGTGTCGGGACGGGGTAGCACGTGACCGACGGGCTCGGCGCTCCGCAGCCGTGACCCTGGACGAGCGGGCCCCACGACCGCCCGAACGGCTGGAACTGGCCGTTGTAGAAGTAGGCGGTCCGCGTCCGGTTCACGCCGCCGCTGACGCCGGGTCCGCGGCTGGCACGAGCGATCCAATCCAGGTCGGCGCTCTTCCAGTTCGCGAAGCGACCCTCGAAGACGCCGGGCTGATCGAGAACGGCGGCGCCGCAGTCCGTGGCCGCGAGGCCATTCTTCGGCTCTGTCCCCGCAATGTAGATCTCGTCGATCGACTGGCCCCCGGCGGACGGCCTGAGGCCGGTGAACGGGTCGATCTTGGCGTGGGTCAGGCCGCTGGGCGCCTTGAAGTCGTTGATCGCCCATTTCTTCGAGGCTTCCTGCATGAAGCCCTGCCAGACGAACGTCGTGACATCGATCGAGAACACCGGCTTGCTCGGCGTCGAGACGACCGTGTTGTCGCTGTTGCCGTTCCAGGCGCCGGCGGCAAGGGCGTACTCACCCGCGTCCCGACCCTGCTGCGTCGGCGGGGCGATGAAGCCGTAGGCGTTCAGGTCCTTCGCGTCGGTGTTCGTGCCCGTCTTCAGGGTGGCCGGCCGGCGCTGGTTGGACGGCCCGGTGAGCTCGAACTTGCCCCAGAAGGGGTTGACCTTCGGGTTCGTGTTGCCGGCCAGGATGTCGGTGACGATGTAGGCGGCCTGGGGCGTCGCGACCGCGTCGCCGGCAGGCGGGGTGTACGGCGGAGCGACGTCTGTCCCCGCCTGGTTCTTCACCGTCAGGATCGTCGTGTGGCCGACCTTCTTGCCGCCATTGGCAAGGGTCGCGTAGGCGGTCACGAGATCCACCGGGCGTACTTCCTGGACGCCGAGGGCGATCGAGAGCCCGGCATTCGTCTTCGTGCTGGCGAAGACCATCCCGAAGTCCTGGGCGCGCTTGAAGATGTGCTCGACGCTGTTGATCTGGGCAGCCTTGACCGACGGGATGTTGAGCGAGAATTCGAGGGCCGTCCGAACCCTGACCGGCCCACGTTCGAGATTGTCGGCGTCGGACGGCGTGTACTTGCCGCCGAAGTCGGTGGCGGTGTCCATCAGCATCGTCCCGGCGGTGATCGTCTTGTCGTCGATCCCGGTCAGGTAGTTGAATGGCTTGAACGCCGACCCCGGCTGGCGGAAGCCGCTGCCGACGACGTCGTACTTGGCCTGGAACTGCTTCGTGCTCTTCGAGGCGTAGTAGTTGGCGCTGCCGACGTACGCGACGAGCTCACCGGTCTGATAGTCGATCGCGACGAGGGCGCCGTTGTGGATGTCCTTGCCGCGAAGGTTCTTGATCCACTGGGGAAGCGCGCCGGGCAGCCCGAGGGACTTGTAACGGGCGGCGGGGTTCTTGTCGTTCGGGACGAGGGCGGCTGCCTGAACCCATCTTTCGGCGATCTTCTGGAGATTCACGTCAAGAGTCGTCGTGACCCGGAGGCCACCGGCCGCGAGCTGATCGCAGGTCGGCACGTCGACGCCGCAGACCCGGTCGGCGAGCTCCTTCTGGACGGCCCAGACGAAGTGCGGCGCGACCCACGGCGGCGTGACCTGGGGAGCGACGATCACCGGGTCACGTTCGGCCTGGCGGAGCTGGTCCGGGCTGTACTGGTTCCCGGAAAGGGGCGTTCGACCCGATGCGAGGAGCTCGAGGATCTGGTTTCGTCGCTGGACGATGGGCTTGTCGGGCGACACGACGAGCTGGGTCTTGTCCGGGGGCAGGGCGCAGGTCGTGTCTGTGTCGGCCGGGCTCGGGTTCACGCACTGCTCGGTGGCGTTCTTCACGAGGTCGTAGGTTGACGGCGACTTCGCCATGCCGGCGAGGATCGCCGCCTCGGCGGGCGTGAGGTCCTTGAGCTCCTTGTTGAAGTAGGACTTCGCCGCCGCCTTGATCCCGTACGCCTGGTTCCCGTAGTAGTTCTGATTCAGGTACGCGGCGATGATCTTCTGCTTCCCCTCGACCCCCGGGTACGCCTCGGTCAGGCGGATCGACTGGACGATCTCCTTGACCTTGCGCTCGAACGTCCGGCCGGAGTCCTGGACGAGGGCCGGATCGAGCAGTCGTTGGCGAACGAGCTGCTGCGTGATCGTCGAGGCGCCTCGTCCGTTGCCGCGAAGGCTGTCGATGCCGGCGGCAATGATCGCGAGCGGATCGAAGCCGGAGTTCTCCCAGAACGTCTTGTCCTCGACGGCGGTCTGGGCGTCGACGACGATCGGCGGAATGTCCTGGAAAGTGACGACCTCGCGCTTCTCGCCGCCAAATCGGGCGAGCTCGATCTTGCCGGTCCGGTCGTACAGGATCGACTGCTCGGAGAAGCCGATCGTGTCGAAGCTCGACACCGGCGGCATGTTCGTCGTGAGCCGCGAGAACGCGGAGACGACCCCGACCGCGCCGAGGAAGGCGAGGATCGCAAAGATGGCCCAGATCGCGATCGCGATCCAGCCCGCGGCCGACGGCGAGGTGCGTTCGGGCGCGGTGCGAATCGGGTCGCGAGCGTCTTGGGGTGCGTCGTACACGTGGTGCTCCGAGGGGATGGGTGTCGGCGGAAGGATGCCATCCGGTGAGAGGCGACGCAGGATCGCGTCGGCGGCGTCGAGGCTACGACGACGTGACAACCCGCGCTGTTTCGCTCCATGCCCGGATCGCGCCGCCGAGTCGCGCCTGCACCTCGGGATCGACCCGTGCCAGCCCGCCGCTCAGCCGATCCAGCCCGATGAGCGCGGAGCCGAGGACGGGCGGCGCATCGAGACGCACGATCTTCGCCCGCGGGATCGCGGCGCCGATGCGCTCGGCGAGCCTCGCATGAAACGCCGCGTCTTTGGCCTTGAACACGCTGCCGGCCAGGACCACATCTGGGTCGCGCCGCGACAGGCCTGCTCGGCGGGCGAGGGCGGCGGCCATGACGGCCAGCTCGTCCGCAAGGCGATCCACGATCGCTCGAGCGACCGGGTCGCCGTCGGAGGCGGTCGCGAAGACGACCGGGGCGAGGTCCCCGACCTGTGTCCCGTCGAGCCGCCCGTCGTAGAAGGCGCGGGTGACCTGCTCCGGACGGTGAAGGGCGACGGCAAGGGGGATCGTGCGCTCGAGCGCCGTTCGCGGCCCGCGCCCGTCGCGGGCCCGGACCGCCGCCCCGAGCCCCGCCATGCCGACCGAGGTGCCACCGCCCCAGTCGCCCGAGATGTCGCCGACGCCGGCGAATCGGACGCGCCGGCCGGACGGGCCGACCGCGGCGGCGTTGATGCCCTGGCCGCAGATCAGGGCGATGCCCCACGGCCGGGTGGTCCCGGCGCGCAGCGCGGCAAAGGTGTCGTTGAGGACGATCGTCTCGGCGGTCGGCACGACGGCCGAGAATGCCGCGCGGAGGAGGCGAACGTCGGAGGCGTAGTCGGCGCCGGCGAGGCAGAGCACCGCATGGCGCGGCGCCGGCGCGGCCGGGGCCTGCGCTCGAACGGCCGCGACGATCTCGGCGAGGCGACCGACGGCCACCGGAAGCGCCACGGCCTGGTGAGAGATCGTTGCGCCGCGGGCGGCGGCGAGCAGCGTGCCCTGCGCCGTGATCAGGGCGACGTCTGCCTTCGAGTTGCCGCCGTCGACGGCGAGGATCGTGCCGTCGGAGCGGCCTCGCTCGGCGCCGGTGGCAGCCGCGGGGATGCGCTCGACCGTGCGCTGGTCCCCGCTCATCGCGCGAGCTCGACCGACGCGAACCTCTCGAGCTCGTCGAGCCGGACAAACCGTGCGCCGATCGCACGGAGTCCGTCGATCAGCTCGGGAAGCGCATCGAGCGTGCCCGGTGGCCAGGCGTGGAACAGGACCACGGCCGGGTCGCCGGTCGCGGGCACGAGGCGCAGAGCGTCGGCGGTGAGCAGTGGCCCCGTCCGCTCCGGCTCCCAGTCCTCCAGGACGACGTCCTGACCGATGTCGCGATAGCCGAGGCGCCCGAGGATTGCGAGGACCCGCTCGTCGTCCGACCCCGCCGAGAACGGGCAGCGGAACCAGGGCCGCGGGTCGACGCCGACGATCGCCCGGATGACCCGTTCGGCATCCAGCACGTCGGCCGCGATCCCGTCGTCGCTGAAGAGCGGCAGCCTTGCGTGATAGAAGCCGTGATTGCCGACGAGGTGACCCTCCGCGCCGACCCGCCGGGCCACGTCGGGATGAGCCTCGACCCAGCGACCCTGGAGGAACCAGGTGGTGAGGACCTCGCGGCTCGCCAGCACATCGAGGATCCGCTCCGTGACGCCGGGCCGGTGGGCGCGGTCGGGGTGCTCCGCGTCGAAGGTGAGCGCGACCCGGAGCCCCGCGCCGCGGGACGGGCCGCCGCGCGACTGGGCTGCTCCCGATGCCGCGGGCTCGGGGCCGGCTACTTCTCGACTCCGCTGATCACGATCCCGCGGGTGAAGAACCGCTGGAACACGAGGAAGATGACGACGGGGATGATCATCGTGAGCAGGGTTCCCGCCTGGATGAACGCCTGGTTTCGGTAGTGCAGCGTGTTGAAGTGGGCGAGCCCGAGCGCGAGGGGCTGGAGGTCCGGCTTCGTCGAGAGGTAGATGAGCGGCGCGAAGAAGTCGTTCCAGGCGTAGACGACGTGAAAGATCGCGACGGCGATGATCGCCGGCCAGGCCTGCGGCACGATGACCGATCGCAGCGTCCGGAACGGGCCCGCGCCATCGATCGCGGCGGCCTCATCCATCTCGCGCGGGATCGTGAGCAGGTACTGGCGCAGCAGGAACACGTCATAGGCGTTCGCGAAGAAGGTCGGGACGAGGAGGGGCAGCCAGGTCCCGACCCAGCCGAGCTTCAGGAAGACCGTGTAGGTCGGGATGATCGTCACGGCGTAGGGCAGGAAGATCGTCGCGATCAGGATCGTGAACAGGAGGCTCCGGCCGGGGAACCGGAACCGCGCGAAGCCGTAGGCGACGAGCGTGCACGAGATCACGGTTCCGACCATCCCGATCAGGGCGATCGCGACCGTGTTGAACAGCAGCCGCGGAAAGTCGATCTGGTCCCAGACCGTGGCGTAGTTCGACCATTCGGGAGAGAACGACCACGACCGGCTCAGGCTCCGCCACGAGCCCGGCCACGTGATCAGGCCGGCGGCCGCGTTCGCCGGGTCGACGAACTTGCTCGATTCCCGGCCCTTCGTGACGAGGGCGAGGGATTTCGTCACGCCGTCGACCGGGACGTCGTAGACGTCGTACGTCTTGCCCTGATAGGCGAACGTGGCCATCACCGCCGGATACGGCGGCGCGTCGAGCTGGCCCACCTGCTCGGGAGTCTTGAGCGAGACGAAGACCGACCGGAGGAGCGGCGACAGGAATGCCGCGAGAACGACGACGACGATGAGCGTGAACAGGAACGACTTGCCGGCCTCGCGCGGCTGGAGGCGCCGCCGCCGGGTCCGAGCCGGTGGCACGGCGACCGAGCTCGCCAGGGCTCCGAGCGCCTCGTGCGGGTCCTGCTGGACGACCGACGTCACCCTAGCGCTCGCCCGCGTAGTAGACCCACCGGCGCGACGTCCGGAAGACGACGAGCGTGATCGCCAGCGTGATCCCGAACAGGAGCCAGGCGAGGGTGGCGCCGTACGAGAAGTTCTGGAAGTTGAACGCCTGCTTGTAGATGACGAGGTTGAAGAACAGCGTCGATCCGCCCGGCTCGCCGGTCCCGTTGTAGAGCACGAGCGGCACGAGGAAGTACTGAAGCACGTCGACGATGCCGAGGATCAACGAATAAAAGATGACCGGCGACATCATCGGCAGGGTCACGTTCCGAAGCGTCGCCCAGAAACCGGCGCCGTCGATCCGTGCCGCGTCGTAGAGCTCGCTGGGAATGCCCTTGAGGCCCGCCAGGTTCACGATGACGCCCGCGCCGATGCCCCAGAGCCCGATAAACGCCAGGCTCGGGTAGATCAGCGTCGTGTCCTGGAGCCAGTTCGGTGGGTTCTGGACGCCGAGGATCCGGAGAAGCTCGTTCACCCAACCCGTCTCGAGATTGAGCATGCCCTGCCAGGCGAGCAGGCCCGACACGAACGGGATCACGTACGGCAGGAAGAACAGCGTCCTGAAGATCCCGACGCCGCGCAGGTAGCGGCTGTTCAGCACGAGCGCGACGACGAACGGCACGACGATCGCGATCGGCAGGTTGAAGGCCGCGAAGCGGAAGGTG
>DATAQF010000033.1:0-4850 GCA_036264795.1 Candidatus Limnocylindrales bacterium
GGGTGTAGGCGAGGAGCAGGATGGCGCCCTGCGCGACCGTGGCCGTCGACGAGGCCATCATCAGGATCCCGCCGAGCATGACGCCGATGCAGGGGGTCCACCCCACGGCGAAGATCGCACCGAGACCGAGGCTGGCGACCCCCCCGCCGCGACGGCTCACCAGCCGTCCGCCGAGGCGGTCGCCGAACCCACCGCCACCCGCGGGCGCGAGGGACATCGTGCCGGTGGCGCCCGCCACCGATGCCGCCGCCCCGGCCTCGAGCGGCCGCCACGTCCGGTCGAGCCCCGGAATCCTCAGGACGCCGGCAAGATTGAGGCCCAGCAGGATGAGGATGACCCCTCCGATCTGCCGGAGCAGCGGCATGACGGGCGCCAGGCCCTCCGCCGCGAACGTGGCCGTGACGCCGAGAAGGGTGAAGACGAGACCGAACCCGGCAACGAAGGCAACCGCGTGCCGGAACGCCGTCCAACGCGACGGAGTCGCGCCATCGGCGGAGCTCGTGACCGCGACGGCAGTCAGCTGGCCGAGGTAGGCGGGAACGAGCGGAAGCACGCACGGCGAGAGGAAGCTCAGGAGCCCGGCGGCGATCGCGAGAAGGATCGTCGGGTCGCCGCTCACGCGAGGCTCCCTTCGAGACCCTCGTCGAGGAACCGCCGGAGCGAGGACACCGAGGTCGCGAGCTCGAGCCGGCGGCCGTTGAGCTCGACCACCGGGATCCGGTCGAACCAGGCTCGCTCCCAGGCCGGGTTCGTCGTGATATCGCGCTCCTGGATGGCAGCGGTTCTGCGGCCGCGGGCGGCACGGTCCTCGAGCAGGCCCTGGACGATGGCCCGCGTCTCCTCGCACAGATGACAGCCGGGACGCATGTAGAGCATGAGGTCGGGAACGGACGAGGCCATCGCCCGCATTCTAGGGTCGATCGTTGCTTTGGCCCTTGGACGCAAACCGGCTCGAAATGCCTACTGGACGACCGGCCTGCCGGCACGCATGATGCGCGCGACGGCGCGCCTGAACCCGCCGGTCATCGCGAAGGTGGGGAATGGCCGTCTCCGAGGAAACGCTGGACCGACGCCGCGCGATCCGGATCGCGCGCCCGGGGCGCAAGTTCCTCGCCTTCGTCTTCGCGGGAGCGATCGGGGTCGTCGTCGTCGTCGGCGGCCTCGTTGCGTATCACCAATCGCTGGCCGGGCGCATTCTCGCGGGGGTCTCCGTTGCCGGCGTCGACGTCGGTGGGATGGCCCCGGATGACGCGAGGGCGCTCCTCTCCGATCGGCTCCGTGGTCTGTCGCAGGGCGCGGTCACGATCAAGACGGCGATCGGCTCGACCACGATCGGGTACGCGGATGTCGGTCGCTCGGCCGACATCGATGCGATGCTCGCCGAGGCTTACGCGGTCGGTCGCGGCGGCTCCTGGCTCGACGAGACGGCGGCGGGGATTCGCCATCGGTTGCAGCCCGAGCAGATCGCCCTTCGACTCGGATACGACCACGATCGCGCGGCTGCCGCGGTCGCCGCCATTGCCGGTCGCATTCACCTCGGGCCGATCGACGCGACGATCACGAAGACGAGCGGCGGCTTCCAGGTCGTCCCGGCCGTGGACGGCAGCGGAGTCGACGCAGCGTCCCTGATGGCGGCGGTCGACCATGCGATGGCCGACCCCGCCACGGCGGCCGGCCTCGTCCTGACCGTCCCGACGACCCGGATCAGCCCTGTGATCGCGACCGATCGGGCGCAGCAGGCCGTCGATGCCGCACGGCTCATGGGCGGCGACCTCCGCCTGGCGAGCGGCAAGCTCCGCTGGACGATCCGGAGCTCGCTGATCCGGACGTGGATCGGCTTCGAGGCGACGGCCGACGGCTATCGCCCGGTCGTCGACAGGAACGCCATCCCGGCCGTCCTCTCGTCCATCGGCAAGAAGGTCGCGAGGCCGGTGCTCGACGCGGAGTTCCTCAGGGACCGCAGCGGCCGCATCGTCGGGGCGAAGGCGGACCACGCCGGTCGCGCGCTCGACAATGCCGCGACCGCGTCGTCGATCGCCGCCGCGATCGAATCGCGGGCCGGCGGCGCCAAGCCCGGCGATGTCCAGCTGAGCCTCGTCGCCGTCGTGCCGAAGCGCACGGCCAAGGACGTGGCGCAGACGGCGCCGCTCATGTCGCTGATCGGCAGCTGGACGACCTATTACCAGGTCGCCGCGCATAACGGGTTCGGGGCGAACATCACGGTTCCTGCGCGGCGGCTGAACGGGACGGTCGTCCAGCCGGGCCGTCTCTTCGACTTCTGGGGTGCCCTTGGCGAGGTCAGCTTCCGGACCGGGTATCGCCTGGGCGGGGCGATCGTCGGCGGCCACTCGGTCGAGGGAAAGGCGCTGGCCGGCGGGATCTGCTCCGCCTCGACGACCCTGTTCAACGCGGCCCTGCGGGGCGGCTACGAGATCGACAGCCGATCGCCGCACTGGTACTACATCACCCGGTATCCACTCGGGCTCGACGCGACGGTCTCCGGCTCGCAGTCGATGCAGTTCCGGAACGACACGTCATCGCCGATTCTCATCCGCGGCCTCGCGGGGCCGGGCTGGGTCCGGTTCGAGATCTGGTCGGTACCGAACGGCCGCACGGTCAGCCTGAGCCGCCCGATCGTGACCAACGTCGTCCGCGGTTCCGACAGCGTCGTCCGCACGACCGCGATCCTCGCCGGCACGAGGCTTCGCACCGAGTGGCCCGTCGACGGCAAGAACGTGAGCGTGACCCGAGTGGTGCGCGACTCGAGCGGCCGGGTCATCCACCGCGAGACCTACATCTCCCATTACCACCGGATGATCGGGATCCTGCAGATCGGCATCTAGGGTCGTGGCCGGCACCGACGGCCGGCACGCTACGATGAGGGTCGCGCCCCCGTAGCTCAGTGGATAGAGCGCGGCCGTCCTAAGGCCGGCGTCGGCGGTTCGAATCCGTCCGGGGGCGCCACCGGTCCGACGCCTGTCCTCGAGCGATCGCTCGGAGTGGCTCAGGCGCTCGAAGCGCCCCGTTCGACAACTGCCTCGATCTGCGGCGCGTGCTCGCGCTTGTGGCCGTACATCGAGTAGACGAGCAGGTCGTCGAGCGCATAGGCCGGGCCGTACCACGGGATCGAGCCGACGACGGACCAGGTCTCGGCCGGAACGCGGCGCGCGAACTCCATCGTCAGACGGTGCGCCGCGCGGAGCTCGTCCACGATCCGCTCGGTCGACCAGTCGCTGCGGATCGCCGCCTGATCGTCGTTGAACGTCGTCGGGGACTCCGCTCGCAGGTTCGTCAGCGGCGTTTCGCCGCAGAACTCCATCACCAGCTCGGCGAAGCGGACCTCGAACGCGCCGAGATGGCCGACGAGATCCTTCGTCGTCCACGCGCCGAGAGCCGTCGTTTGCCAGTCGTCCGGCCGAAGGCGATCGATGAGGTCGTCAATCGTCCGTTGGCCGTAGGTCATGACGTCGAGGGGATTCACGCTGCCAGCGTAGCGCCGGGGTTGCTCGGCCGCGACTCGGGCGCACGGCCGTGGGAAAAACGTTGCCATGGTTCGCCGTGGGAAAACACTGCCATGGTCCGCATTCCGATCATTGGAATACCAGGGCTGCCCCTGGCTCGGCGATGCCGCGGGCGCCCGTTTCGCTGGCCCTCGCGGCCACCTGTGCGAAGGTCGTATTCGAATCATTGGAATGGGGCGGGCGCGGCCGCCCGAACATGGTCAATCGAGACCCGGAGCCGGCAACCCGCCGATATGCCAATGACTCGAATACGACACCAGGGTGGTTTTCCGCCGCGGCGACGAGGTCCGCCGCAGCGGGCCGGCGGGACCGCCTCGGCGGTCAGGCTCGGGTCGGTACGCGCTGGCCGTCGGCCCAGGTTCGCACGACGCGATCGAGCACGGGCAGTGGCATCAGGCCGGAGCCAAGCACGGTGTCGTGGAAGCCCTTGATGTCGAACGCATCACCGAGCGCCTCTTCGGCCTCCCGGCGCATCCGCTGGATCTCGAGCCGCCCGATCATGTACGCGAGCGCCTGGCCGGGCGTGACCGCGTACCGATCGATCTCGGGCACGATCTGCGAGACGCGCATCGGGGAGTGTTCGGTCATGTAGTCGATCGCCTTCTGGCGGCTCCATCCCAGCGCGTGCATCCCCGTGTCGACGACGAGTCGGCACGCCCGCATGGAATCCGCCTCCAGCATCCCGATCCGATCCAGCGGAGTCGAGTACAGGCCCATCTCGTCGGCGAGGCGCTCGCTGTACAGACCCCAGCCCTCGCCATACGCGGCGATGAACGCGCGCTTCCGGAACTCGGGCACGTTCGTGAGCTCCGTCGAGATCGCCAGCTGGAGGTGGTGCCCGGGAATGCCCTCGTGGTACGAGGTCGCCTCGATCTGGTACCGACCCCAGCCCGTCGGATCGGATGTGTTCATGAAGAAGACGCCGGGTCGACTGCCGTCCTTGGCGGGCGGGAAGTAGTAGGCGATGGCGCCCGACTGAACCTCCTCCACGTCGCAGCCCGCCTTCGGCAGGATCCCGAACCAATCGCCCATCGCGGCGGATGCCTTCGCGAGGGCCGTCTTGGACGCGGCAACGATGTCCGCGCCGTTCGTGTGGTGCAGTGCCGGGTCGTCGCGAAGCCGGCCGAAGATCTCCACGACGTCGCTCGTCCCGAGGATCTCCTGGCCGAGAACCCGGTATTCGTCCGCGAGCTTGTCGATCTGCTCGAGGCCGATCTCGTGGATCCGCCGGGCCGAGAGGTCGAGCGTCGTGTGATAGCGGACCATGCGATCGTAGGCGTCCTCGCCATCCTCGAGCCAGGTCAGGCCCACGCGATCGTCCGGGCGCGA
>DATAQF010000118.1:0-5524 GCA_036264795.1 Candidatus Limnocylindrales bacterium
GATCGGGCCGTCCGTGAAGACCGCGTAGTCGTGAGCCGGCAGGAGGCTGTCGGCAAGCGTCGCGAGGCGGTCGATCGAGTCGACGGCTTCGTCCACGCTCGTGTGGAAGCCGGGCGGAATGTCGTCCTCGACATTCGCATAGGCCATCACCGCGTCCCCGGCAATCGCAAACGTCCCATCCGCCGTCTCGATCACGACCGCCTGCGAGCCGGGCGTGTGACCCGGGACGGGTTCCACGCGCAGACCTGGCGCCAGCTGCGTTGTCCCGCGAACAACGTCGAGATTGGGGACGACGAACGGCGGGACACCCCAGCCGCCCAGCGGCGACAGGAATGAGCGCCGGAAGAAGCGACCCGGCGCGATCGCGTAGCGGAGCTCGGATTCCTGGACGACGACGCGTGACTCGGGGAACAGATCGCAGTTGCCGGCATGGTCCCAGTGGAGATGGGTCAGCACCACGAGCTCGACGTCGGAAGGGTCCACTCCCGCCGCGCCGAGCGCGTTCCGCGGGTCCTGCCCATCGGTGCGGCTGAAGTCCTCGCCGATGAACTCGGCGGCCCCCCCGGAGCGGGGAACGCTCGTGTCGACGATGACGGTCGTCGGACCCCGGAGGAGCCACATGATTCGCGGTATGGAAATGATCTGCCCGAAGCCTCGGGTGTAGGTCAGCATCGACTGGTCGAGCATCGAGGATCCGGTGTCGAGCGCGAAGATCTGCCACGGTGTCGTCGGCACGATCTGATCCGTCATGTCAGCTGATTCCTCTCGGTCGGAGACGCCGTTCGATCGCCGCTGGGCGAGCGCCGTTCCTACAATAGAGAGCCGCCGGTCCGGGCGAAATTCCGCGGCGGACGTTCCCGTGTTCGCGGTGACGATTTTCGTCCAGCGCGGGCTGCTGCGAGGCCTGACGGCCGGAGCCGTGAAGGGCTGAGCCGTTCCATCGGACGGGCGAGTGCGATGCGGCCCTTCCCGGGCACGCCGCGCCCGGTAGGCTCGTTCGATCATGGTCACCACGTCGCTCTGGCGACACGCCGACTTCATGAAGCTCTGGACCGGCCAGACCGTGTCCGAGCTCGGGTCGGTCGTGACCCGGACGGCGGTCCCACTCGTCGCGCTGCTCGTTCTCGGGGCAGGCCCGTTCGAGATGGCGCTGCTGGTCATCTCGGCCAGCCTCGCCGTGCTCCTCGTCGGGTTCGCCGCCGGCGCGTGGGTCGATCGATTGCGAAGGCGCCCGTTGCTCATCTGGGCCGATGCGATCCGGGCGCTCCTGCTGTTCTCGATCCCGGCGGCCCATCTCGCGGGCATCCTCCGGATCGAGCAGCTGTACGTCGTCGTGTTCCTCGAGGGCTGCCTCGGGTCGCTCTTCAATGCCGCCTACCCGGCGTACGTTCCATCGCTCATCGGGGCCGATCGCGTCGTCGAGGGGAACAGCCGGCTGGCCACCAGCTCGTCGCTCGCCGAGATCGGCGGCCCGGGCCTGGCCGGTGGGCTCGTCCAGGCGATCGGCGCTCCGCTGGCCATCCTGGTCGACGCGATCTCGTTCGTCGTCTCGGCGATCTCGCTCATCCTCATTCGAAGCCCCGAGCCGCGGCGTCCCGCGAGGACGTCGTCCACGCCGATGCGCCAGGAGATCGCCGAGGGCCTGCGTCTCGTCCGCCGCCATCCGGTCCTGGTCCCGCTCACAGTCCGCTCGGTCATCGCCCACGTCGCCGGCTCGTTCTATGGCGTCCTCTACACGATCTACCTGATCCAGGACCTCCACCTGACGCCTCTGCTGCTCGGCCTCGTCGTCTCCGCCGGCGGCGTCGGCTCGCTCGTCGGCTCGTTCGCCGCCACGAAGGTCATCGCCCGGCTCGGGTTCGGACCGGCGGTCATCTGGGCCGCAGCGGGCGCATCGATCATCGGGGTGCTGACGCCCCTCGCCGGCGGGCCGCTGCTGCTCGCGACCGCGATGGTGTTCCTGCCGCAGCTGATCGGAGACGGGCTCCAGACGATCGAGGGCGTGGCGGAGCTGTCGCTCATCCAGGGCGTCATCCCGGACCGCATCCTGGGCCGGGTCAACGCCACCCTGGAGGTCTTCTCGCACGGCATCGCCTACCCGCTCGGGGCCCTGGCGGCTGCCGCCGTTGCCGGCTCGATCGGCGTCCGCGGCGGGATCGCGATCGGCTGGGCCGGGATGGCCGTGTCGATCCTGATCCTCGTGCTGTCGCCGTTGCCACGAGTGCGGCGACCGTCGGACGTGCCCGCGGTCGGGGACTGACCGTCATGCCGGACGCGGCGCGAGCACGATCGAGATCGTTTCGGCGAGCCTCTATCCGGCGAAGGCGACGAACACCTTGCTGATCGCGTACCCGGCGAACGCCGCGCCGAGTCCGATCAGGACCATCTGGACACCATTGCGGCGCCAGTCGCCGACGAGGGTGATCGATGTGTAGGCGCCGACGCCGAAGAGCACCAGGCCGCTCAGCAGGAATGCCGCGATCAGGGCGGCGCCCCGATCGAGGAACACGAACGGCGCGAGCGGGATCAGGTGACCGATCAGCGTCGTGACCGTGATGACGATCGAGGTCCGAATGATGTCGGCGCGGGCGACCGGCTGGAGATGGAGCTCCTCGTCCATCATCGTCTGGAGCCACCGATCGCGGTTGGCCGTGATCGTTTCGACGACCTGATCGAGGAGCTCGCCCGAGAAGCCCTTCGCGGCGTAGATCTCGCGAATCTCCGCATGTTCCGCATCCGGCATCGTCTCGATCTCCTCGAGCTCGCGCCGGCGCTCGGCCTCGTAGTAGTCGCGTTCGGCCGTCGATGAGGTGTAGCCGACCGCGCCCATCGAGATCGACTCGGTGATCGCCGCCGCCACTCCCGTCACCAGCAGGACGGTCGTCGAGCCGCCGGCCGCGATCACCCCCAGGATGATCCCGAGGATGTTCACCAGGCCGTCCTGCCCACCGAGGATCACGTCGCGCAGCCAGTTCGTCTGGCGGTGACCTTCGCGATGCGGGCGGGTCGGGACGCGGCCCGTCGTTGCGCGGACGACGCGGCCCAGCCGCGTCCGCGCCGCATCCGGCTGGTAGCGGTCCTTGGCGCTCACGGTCGAGCGCGATGAAGAGCTTCCAGGCAGGTCGAGCATCGTTGAAGGGCGAAGGACGCCCGGATGGATCCGGCGGCCGTCATCGCGAGTCTCCTGGCCGGTGCTCAGCGATCGGGCACCGAGCCACGACGATACAGGCCGACAAGCGCCGCGATATCTTCGTCTGGCTCGGACTCCGCCGCCCGTTCGACGAGCTCCCGGGCTAGTGTCGACATCGGCAGCAACGTGGCGTCACGATCCAGGACGGGCATCGCGAGCTGGACGTCCTTGCGAAGATCGCGGAGCGCGAACAGCGGCGGCTGCGGTTGACCGACGTAGCCCGCCCGTCGCGACTCGAGCCCGGGCGCAACTCGCGTCAGGACCCAGAAGACGTCGTCCGGATCCAGCCCAATGGCCTCGCCGGCGACCTCCAGCTCGGCGGCGCCCGCGGCGGCGATCGCGAGCATCGTGTTCGCGATCAGCTTGAGACGTGGCCCATTCCCGAGCGCACCGACAAGGTGAATGGTTCCGAGTCGCTCGAGGATCGGGCGGACCTGGTCGACGGCCGAGCGATCGCCGCCGGCGAGCAGCGTTCCCTTGCCCTCGGCGATCAAGGCGGGACTGCCCATGATCGGGACGATCAGGAGAACGGCGCCGCTGCCGACGACGGCCGGTTCGAGCTCGCCGAGAACCTCCGGCCCGGCCGTGCTCATCTCGATGAAGATGCGTCCGCTCGCCGAGCCGAGCGCGCCGTCTTGCGAGAGGTAGACGCTCCGGACGGCATCCGCGTCGGTGAGGCTCGAGATCACCACCTCGGCGCGAGCAACCGCGTGGCCGGGGCTGTCGGAGACCGGAGCGATGCCCAGGGCCTGGGCGCGCTCGCGCGTTCGGTCCCACAGGGTCAGCTCGTGACCCGCCGCCGCAAGACGTCGCGCGATCGCGCCGCCCATCTTGCCGGTGCCGAGCACGGCGACGCGCGTCCGCGGAGCATCGGTCACGCCGAGGCGGTGCTGTCGATCGTTCATGTCAGTGCCTCCTCACGTCCGCTCTGACCATGGTCTACCGGCCCGCACCTCGGCACCAGTGGCGGGCGGGTCCTCGATCAGGCGTCGGATTCACGCGACCTCGTCGGACGAGTCACGCTCCGCGAGCAGGATCACCGCGGCCTCACGCGCTTGACGGATCGGATCGATCGAACGACGCGCGGCGGCGAGCTGGATCGAGCCTGCGAGAACGGCCTGGATCTGGTCGCCGACCGACGGACCGGCACCGGCCGCAACCGACGCGTCGCGCAGCCGATCGCCGATGCTATCGATGTGGGCGGTTGCGGCGGCTCGCACCCGTGGAGACCCGTCCGTACCCCCAAGCTCCGCGAGCGTATTGAGGTAGGGACACCCGCGGAAATCGTCCAGCTCGATCCACTCCGCGACCGAATCGAAGAGCCGCGGAACGACCATGTTGGGGCTCGGACCGGTCGCGTGCACCGCCTCGAGGAGACGATCGAACCAGTTGGTCGACGGGTCGTCGATCCAGGCGAGGACGAGATCCTCCTTGGATCCGTACTGCCGGTAGAACGTAGCCTTCGCGACCCCGGCTTCGGCGATCACGCGATCGACGCCCGTCGCCGCGATGCCGCGACGGTGGAACAAGCGCGCGGCCGTCGCCAGGATGCGGTCGCGAGGCATCTGCCGCGAGGCGCCGCCGCGGAGCTGCCCCTCGACCAGGGTGTACGGGTGGATCGCCAGGACATCGACGATCACGCTCGGCCGATGACGACGAACGTCGTATGCGCAAACGACGACGTCGCGTGTCCTCCCCAGCTCGGCATCAAGGCGGGCTTCGTAGGCGCTGACGGCCTCGACACCCGGCGCATGGTCAATGGCCCAGGCCATGAAGCCGATGGCGCGCGTCGCGGGATATCCCATCTGCCGACCCGAATCGATGGCGTTGCGGACGACAGCGACCGTCCGCGTCGGCTCGAACCGACCGTCGATGAGATACACATCGGCCCATTCGCGAATGTCGAGCTGTCCGCGGGCGATGGCCCCGTCGACGTCGATCCCGGCCGCCGCGAGGCGATCGACATGCTCGCGTCGGGTCGAGGGATCGATGATGTGAACCGCCCGCTCCCCCCGCTCGATCCCCTCCGCGACGAACCCCGTGAGCTGAGCGTAGAGATCGTCATCTCCCGCGAAGGCTCCGCACACGTGACCGCCCGCGATGTCCAACCCGCCGATTCGAAACGTGCGGTCGGTGACCTCGCGAGCTGCGTCCACGGCCGGATGGTAAGCGATCCGAAACGCGCCGTGTATACTCGCAGACAGACCTGTCTGTACCGAGGCTAGGAGTCATGCGTTCACCTCTCAGGACCGACGATCAGGAGGCGAACGACGAGGTGCTCAGCCAACCGTTGGGGCCACCTGCCAGGGCGCCTTCTCGCCGCGAAGGCCGGCT
>DATAQF010000119.1:0-20991 GCA_036264795.1 Candidatus Limnocylindrales bacterium
CCTGGATCGCGCTCCACGAGACGGCCCACGCCTTCGAGTTCGAGGCTCACCCGTGGCTTCGGCCGTATCTGGCCGAGCGGCTCGAACGCCAGCTGTCGCTGTTCGGACGCGAGGCCAGCGGGCTCGGACGCGAGGCGCTCCGCGGCCTCGGTCGCGCGATCCGTGGAGACGGCGACGGCGCTGAGCACTGGATGGAGCGCCTCATGTCCGAGGAGCAGCGCCGGCTGTTTCGCGAGACGCAGGCCGTCATGAGCCTGCTCGAGGGGTTCAGCGACTACATCATGGACGAGGTCGGCCGCGATCTCGTGCCCGAGGTCGAGCGGATCAGCGCCCGATTCCACGAACGACGCAACGCCCGCAGGTCCCCGTTCGAGCGCGCGGTCATGCGGCTGACCGGCATGGACGTGAAGTTGGAGCAGTACCGGAAAGGCGAGGCCTTCGTGGCGGCGATCGCCGCCGGCGGCGGGGCTGCGGCGCTCAACCGGCTATGGGCCGGGCCCGAGATGCTGCCGCGCCATGGCGAGATCGACGATCCTACGCTGTGGCTGGCCAGGACGGGTTCGGCGGAGCGAGCGTGACCGACACGCCGACCAACGCCCCGATCGCGGGTGTCCCCGGTCCCGGCAGTGGTCCGAACGGCGTGCCGACGGCGATCGCTCTCTCGCCGATCCTGTCCGCACGGTACCGGCCGGACGATCTCGAACGGATCGCCGAGGCCGCGCCCGGTGCCCGGATCGTGACGCTGTCGCGCGAGGGCCTGACCGACGAGCCGGTGGACGACGTCGAGGTGCTGCTCCGCGGCTGGCTGTCGTCCGACGCCTTTGATCGGCTGCTCGCCCGCGCCCCGCGCCTGCGCTGGGTGCATTCGGCGTCGGCCGGCGTGGAGCGCGCGCTGACGCCCGCAGCGCGAGAGCGCGGGATCGTGATCACGAACGCTCGAGGCGTCTTCTCGCAGCCGATCGCCGAGTACGTGCTGATGATGATCCTCGCGGTGAGCCGCCGGCTACCCGGCCTGCTGGAGCTGCAGCGGGAGCGGACGTGGCAGCCGCTCGAGGGCACGGAGCTCCGCGACGTGACGGTCGGGATCGTCGGGCTCGGCTCGATCGGGCGCGCGGTGGCCGAGCTCGCGACGGCCTTCGGCTGTCGGGTCGTCGCCATCCGGCGCCGGGTGGAGGAGGGGAGTGGATCCCGTTCCGCCGGCGACAGCGACGGTGCCGCCTTGGATCAGGCGACGCTCGGTCGCGTCGGCGGGCCCGACACGCTGCCGCAGCTCCTGGCCGAATCGGACTTCGTCGTCCTCGCCACGCCGCTCACGGCGGAGACCGAGAGCATGATCGACGCCGATGCCCTGGCCGCGATGAAGTCGACCGCGTGGCTGATCAACGTCGCCCGCGGTCGCCTGGTCGACGAGCGCGACCTGGTCAACGCACTGCGCGACGGCCGGATCGGCGGGGCCGTTCTCGACGCGTTTCGCGACGAGCCGCTCCCCCCGACCTCGCCCTTCTACGACCTCCCGAACGTCATCGTGACTCCGCACACGTCGTGGTCGAGCGGCCGCGTCCTCGACCGCAGCGTCGAGCTGTTCTCCGACAACCTTCGCCGCTATGCGGCCGGCGAACCGCTGCTGAACGTCGTCGACCCGACCGCCGGGTACTGATGCAGATCGCGATCGTCGGCCTTGTCGGATCGGGCAAGACGACCGTGTTCAATACGCTGACGCGGGGCCATGCCGAGACCGGCGGGTTCGGCGGGATGGAGCTCCACGTGGGCGTCGTCAAGGTGCCGGACGATCGTCTCGACAAGCTCGCCGCGATCTTCAAGCCGAAGAAGATCATTCAGGCCGACGTGACGTACGTCGACCTCCCGGCGCCGCCGGCCTCGAGCGAAGGCCACGTCGGCACGGAGGATCTGCCCGCCGAGCACCTCGCCCGCCTTCGCGACTCGGATGCGCTGCTCCACGTCGTTCGCGCGTTCGAGGATCCGGCGAACCCTCATCCGGAAGGATCGGTCGATCCGGCCCGCGACGTCGAGCGCCTCGATGTCGAGTTCGTCCTCGCCGACCTCGCCCTCGTCGAGCGGCGACTGGAGCGGCTCAAGCAGAGCGGCCGGCACGGGACACCGGCGGAGAAGGAGTCGAACGAGCGCGAGGAGGCCGTCCTCGTCCGGCTGAAGGCCGCGCTCGAGGGCGGGTCGCCGATCCGTGACGTCGCACTCGAGCCGGACGAGGAGAAGGCGATCCGGGGCTTCCGCTTCCTGACGCAGAAGCCGGTCCTCGTCCTGCTCAACGTCGGCGAGAGCGACCTTGCGGGCGCGGGCGAACGGGTCGCGGCGCTCTCGGCCGGATACGACCACCGGAACGCGATGGTCGAGGCCCTGTCGGCGAAGATCGAGATGGAGCTGGGCGAGCTCGAGCCCGACGAGGCGGCGGTCTTCATGGAGGAGCTCGGGATCGCCGAGTCGGGGCTGGACCGGGTCATCGGCCTGAGCTACCGGCTCCTCGGGCTCATCTCGTTCCTGACGGCCGGCCCCGACGAGGTCCGCGCCTGGCCGATCCGTGACGGTTCGAACGCGGTCGATGCCGCCGGCGCGATCCACAGCGATCTGGCGAAGGGATTCATCCGGGCCGAGACCGTCGGCTACGAGGAGCTGCTCGTCCTCGGCTCGATGGCGGAGGCGAAGAAGGCCGGCAAGCTCCGGTCCGAGGGAAAGACCTATCGCGTTCGCGACGGCGACGTCGTCGAGATCCTCTTCAGCCGGTAGGGGAGCGACGCGGCGGCGGTGGGCCGCCGCGGGTCGACATCAGTTCGAGCGGGCTTCCCCGTCGGGGTCGAACTCGGCGATGATCGCTCGGTAGTCTGCGCTCCGCGGATCGTTCGGATCGTCGTGGCCGCCGTCGTCGATGGCGACCAGGACGTTCTCTTCCTCGATCGTCGAGACGTTGACGGCTGCGCTCAGCCGGTCATCCGTGACGTACGTGAAGTCGTGCTCGCGCTGGAGCTCGGCGGCGATCGCCTCGATCAGCGTATCGTCCTCGTAGGCGTCCTGGACCCGCCGCCGGATCGACTGGACGAGGTCGAAGAACTCATCGGGGTCCATCTCGTCCTCGCGGACCAGCAGGACGTCCGAGAAGACCTCGTCGTCACCCTCGTGAAGCTCGTAGAAATACAACGCGCCGGCTCCGGTCGGGAAGGGGAGGAATGGACGACCAGTATCGCACGCACCCCGGCGACCGAGCGACCGCCGGATGACCGAGCCCGAGCCCTCGGCGGCTCCGCCGGCGGTCGTCGTCGTCGGCGCAGCGGCGCGCGACATCGTCGACGACGACCCGCGCGGTTGGCGGCTCGGCGGTGGCGTCTCGTACAGCGCTCTCACGACGGCCCGCCTCGGCCTGCCCACCGGGGCGATCGTCGGCGTCGACGAGGAAGCCGCCACCGCGTCGGAGCTGGATCTGCTCCGGGAGGCGGGCGTCGTCGTCCATCTCGTCCCCCTCGAGCATGGGCCGGTCTTCGTCAACATCGAGCGGCCGGAGGGCCGCCTCCAGCTTTGCGGCAGCCACTCGGATCCGATCGGGGTCGAGACGATCCCGACCGACTGGCTCGGCGCGCCAGGCTGGATCCTCGCCCCGGTCGCCGCCGAGCTGCCGCCGGAATGGGCAGTTGCGCCGCCCGAGGCGGCGCTGGTCGCCGTCGGCTGGCAGGGGCTCCTGCGCGAGCTGACCGCGGGCGAGCCCGTCGGGCACATCGCACCCCGCCCGGACCCGATCGTCCGTCGCGCCGACCTCGTCGGCCTGTCCCGCGACGATGTCGACCGCAACCTGGCGCTGGCCGACCTGTATGCGCTCCTCCGGCGGGGCGCATCGCTGGCGGTCACGCAGGGGGATCACGGCGGGCTGATCGCGCACGGCGCCCGAACGGACCGGGAGGCGGCCCTCGAGCTGCGCCATTACCCGGCGGTTCCGAGCCATGAGGTGGTCGACCCGACGGGGGCCGGCGACGTGTTTCTTGCGGCCCTCGCCGCCGCCCGGATCGAGCCGCGCCTCGTCGGCGGTCGGATCGGACAGGGCTTCGACCTGCTGCTCGCGGCCGCGGCCGCATCGCTCGTCCTCGAGGGACCGGGCCTGCTCGGTGTCCCGACGCGAGATGCCGTCCGCCGGCGGATGCGCGAGGCGGTCGAGCGCAGGACGGCTGCCCGCCCGACCTGACGCCGCGGCCGCGGGCCTGACGACCGATCAGCCGTCGGGCGCGGGCCCCGTCGATTCGCGGATCTCGAGTCGCACCGGCAGAACCACGTGCGGAGCCTGGTCGGACAAGCCCGTTCGTTCGGGCGGACCGGTTCGGTCCGCCTCACGCGGCGAAGGTGAGCCCAGCGGCCCGTGGGCCAGCCTTCGCGTCAGCTGGTCGACCGCCCAGCGTCCCATCTCGGCCGTCGACTGGGCCACCGTCGTCAGGGCCGGATCGACGTACGCGGCGAGGGACACGTCGTCGAACCCGACGACGCTGACGTCGTCGGGGACCCGTCGGCCGCTCGAGCGGATCGCCCGCATCGCCCCGATCGCGGTGAGGTCGTTGTAGGCGATGAGCCCGGTGACGGCCGGGTCCTTCGCGAGGATCGCCGCGGCCGCCCGCTCACCGCCGGCGACCGTGGCCTCTGCGACGACGACATGCTCGGACGACGTCGGGATGCCGGCCGCGCGGAGGGCGGCGCGGGCACCCGCCAGTCGGTCCGGCGCGTCGAGGTTTCGAGCACCGGCGGTGATGAGCCCGAACCGGCGATGCCCGAGCTCGAGCAGGTGCTCCGCGGCGATGCGACCGCCCATCGTGCTGTCGGATGCGATCGTCGGCAGGTCCAGCTCGTGATCGACCGAGTTCACGAGCACGATCGGGAGGTCAGCCGCGAGGAGCCACTCCCGATGGCGGACGCCGAGGCTGCTGGCGGCGATGACGACCCCGTCCACCCAGCGGTCGACGAGCAGCTCGAGGTAGCCGGCCTCGCGCTCCGGGTCCTCTGACGCGTTGCAGAGGAGCATCGCGTAGCCGCGGTCCCGGGCCGCATCCTCGACGTTCCGCACGAGCTGGGGAAAGAACGGATTCTCGATGTCGGTGACGATCAGGCCGAGCGTCCGCGTCGCACGCTGACGGAGCGAACGGGCGACCCCCGAGGGTCGGTAGTCAAGCTCGCGGGCGGCCGCGAGAACGCGCTCACGCGTCTCGGCCCGCGCCCCGCCACCGCCCGAAAGGACTCGGCTGACGGTCGCCGTCGAGACGTTGGCTCGCCGGGCGACGTCGGTGATCGTGGCCGTCATCGTCCCCTCCCGGCCGGGCGGCCGGTCAGCTGTTGCCGGTCTCGCCCGGACCCGACGCGCCCGGCTCGACGACCGCTTCGACACCCAGCGGGACCGTCGGAGGGGCTTCGCCGCGGGCTTCGCGACGCGCCAGCATCTCCAGGTCGGACTGAAGCTCCTCGAGCTCGGAGCCGCCGCCCATCAGCGCGTGAAGCCGCTCGGCGTTGAGCTCGCCCCGCTTGAACGTTCCGCCGGATCGTCCGCGGGTCAGGATCGTGAACGAGTCGCCGATCGGGAGGGCGTGCTGGACGTTGTGCGTGATGAAGATGACGCCGAGGCCCTTGTTCCGGGCCGCGATCGCGTGGCGGAGGACGATCGCCGCCTCCTTGACGCCGAGCGCCGATGTCGGCTCGTCGAGGATCAGGACCTTCGCCCCGAAGTACTCGGCCCGGGCGATGGCCAGCGTCTGGCGCTCGCCGCCCGACAGCGTCCCGACGAGCTGCTCGGTGTCACGGACGTCGATCCCGATGTTGTGCATCTCCTCGCGGGCGATCGTGGCTGCTTTCGCGGCGTCGAACCGGCGAAACGGCCCGAATCCGACCGTCGGCTCGTTGCCGAGGAAGAAGTTCCGGCTGATGCTCATCAAGGGCATCACCGAGAGATCCTGGTAGACGGTCGCGATCCCGGCGTTCAGGGCGTCGCGCGGCGATGTGAACGTCACGGGCCGGCCATCGATCGCGAGCGTCCCGTCGTCGGGCGGGTGGACGCCGGACAGCGTCTTGATCAGGGTCGACTTGCCGGCCCCGTTGTCACCGAGGAGGCAGTTGATCTCGCCGGCGCGAACCTCCAGCGAGACACCCTCGAGCGCGACGACCGCGCCAAAGTACTTCGAGATGTTCCGCGCCTCGAGGAGCGGAGCGCCGCCGACCGGGGCGGGCGTCGAAGGGGCCGAATCGGTCATCGTCATCGGATCTCCTTCCCCTCTAGCGCAGGCCGGCGAAGCGGCGCCGGATCCAGTTGTTCAGGACGACGGCGGTCAGCAGCAGCAGGCCGATCGCGACCTTGTACCAGTCGGCATTGATCGATGCGTAGACGATGCCGATGTTGGCCATGCCGAGGGCGAGGGCGCCGAGCGCGGTGCCGGCGACCGAGCCGTACCCGCCGGTGAGGAGACAGCCCCCGATGACCGCCATCGTGATCGCGGTCAGCTCGTAGCCACCCCCGCGCTGGATGTCGGCCGAGGCGAACTGCATGCTCTGGCAGGCGGCGAGGATCGACGCCGTGAACGCGGTCGATGCGAAGAGCGTGATCTTGACCCGCGCGACCGGGACGCCGAGGTTTCGGGCGGCGGTCGGCGATCCGCCGACGCCCGTGATCCAGTTCCCGAATTTCCGGCGACCCAGCACGTACGCGCCGACGAGCGCGATGACGATCCACCAGACGACCGAGACGTACAGGTCGGAGGTCGCCTCGCCGAACTTCAGCGACAGCTTCCAGTTGAAGAACTGGGCGAGGGGATCGGCGGCGATCGCGGCCTTGTCGATCGAGATGAACGTGATGTTGGTGACGGTCAGGACGAGGACCGACGACATGCCGGCGATGATGAACATCGTGGCCAGGGTGACGATGAACGAGGGAAGACCGGTCCGGACGACGATCAGCCCGTTCAGCACCCCGAGACCCGTCGTCAGGAGCATCGAGAGGATGATCGCGAGCCAGATCGGCAGGCCCCAGATCGTCGAGGCGATGCCGATCACGATCCCGGCGAAGCCCACGAGCGATCCGACCGAGAGGTCGAACTCGCCCGCGATCATCAGGAGCGCGACGGCCGTCGCGATGATGCCGACCTGGGAGGCGACCCCAACGTAGTTCAGGACGCCCGGGATCGAGACGAACGCCGTGCTGCCGCGAGCGACGGACAGGACGGCGAACACGATGAAGACGAAGACGACGATGACGAGGGCGCCCGCGGCGGGTCTCGCGAGGAGGCGCTGGGCGAGCGAGGTCTGCCGGAGTCGCTCGACCGCCGGTGCCGGAGCGGTTGCCGGAGCTGGCGCCGGGCCGGCGCCGCCTGTCGTCGCCGCCATCGAGGCCTCCCCTGTGTCGGGTAGGAAGGGGCCGGGCCGAAGCCCGGCCCCTCTCGAACGCGCCGGCGGGGCCGGCGCACGAAGCTCAGGTCAGCGCAGGCCCTTCGCCGCGAGGGCGATGACGTCGGCCGCGTTGTCCTTGGTGACGAAGCCCGGGCCGGTCATGATCAGGCCGGTGCCGTCGCCCGTCGGGAGGTTGCGGGTCTCTGCGTAGTTCGTGAGGATCACGATCGGCAGATAGCCCTGCAGGAACTGCTGCTGGTCGATGGCGAAGTCCATCTTCCCGTCCTTGATCGCGGTCAGCACGTCGGCGCTGAGGTCGAAGGTCGCGAGATGGATCGGCTTGCCCGACGCGGTGACCGCGGCGAGGGCCGGGTTGGCGACGGACGGGCCGAGGGTCAGGATGCCGTCGATCGTCGGGTCGCTCTGGATGGCGGCGGCGATCGTGGCCTGCATGCCGGTCGGATCGGAGATCTTGCCGGTCAGGACCTTGCCCTTCGTGGGATCGCTGAGCCCGAGGCCCTGGAAGAAGCCGTTGCAGCGCAGGGTCAGCGCCTGGTTGCCGACTTCCTGGTTGAAGCAGACGGCGTTCTTCACGCCGGCCGCCTTGAACCGCTCACCGGCGCCGATGCCGGCCTGGAGCTCGGTCTGCCCGACGTGGGCCAGGATGCCGAGCTTCTTGAAGACGTCGGACCCGGAGTTCATCGAGACGACCGGGATCCCGGCCGCGACGGCCTTCGAGATCGCCGGGCTCAACGCGTCCGGATTCGGGATCGACACGACGAGGCCGGTCGGCTTCTTCGCGACCGCCGCGTCGATGAGGGCGGACATGCCCGGCATGTCGCTTTCCTGGGCGGGGGCGTTGTAGTTGACGGTGACGCCCATGTCGTTCGCGCCGGCCTTCACGCCATTGCGGACGACGCCCCAGAAGCCATCGATGGCCTGGCCGTGGGTGACGACCTCGATCTTGATATCGGCTCGCTTCACGAGCGCGCCATCAGGACCCTTTGCCCCGCCTGTCGTGCCGCCGGAGGCGGCCGGGGTGGCGTTGCACGCGCCGAGGACCATGACGGCCCCCGCGAGCAATGCCAGGAACTTCCGCTTTTCCATGCCTTCTTCTCCTCCATGGACGATGTGGTGGGCGGATGCTAGTTGGTTCGATGTCGCTCGACGCGGCGTTTTCGCCGTCCCCAATCGAACGTCCATCGGCCTGATCGAGCCGGTCGCCACGGGCCTTCGCCCGACGAGGCGACCGCAGCACCTCCTTTCACCGACCGGCGGGGTCGGCCCGTCAGCCAGGAATCTCGTCGAGACGCACCGGTCGGTGCTCGTGGAGAGAACGGGTTGCGGCCTCCGCGATGCGGAGCGCCTGGACGCCGTCGCGGGCAGTGCAGGGGCTCGGCTGCTCCCCGCGGGCGACCGCGATGAACGCCCGGAACTCGGCGGCGTAGGCGTCGCTGAAGCGATCGAGGAAGTGGGGCCACGCGGGACCGGCCGGTGGCGGGACGCCCGGCTCCACCGAACGGATCGGCGTCCGGGGCCCGAGACCGACGCTGATCGAATCCTTCGAGCCGAAGAGCTCGGCCCGGATGTCGTAGCCGAGCGGATCGTGGCGGGCGACGGTCAGCACGCCGAGGGAGCCGTCGGCCATCCGCAGCGTCGCTACCGCCGTGTCGACGTCGCCGTACCTCGCAAAGACCGGGAAGCCGCGGACCGCACCGTCCGAATAGACCTCCTCGACCTCCACGCCGGTCAGCCACCGGATCACGTCGAAGTCATGGATGCTGAAGTCCCGGAACAGACCACCCGACTGGGGGATGTAGCCCTCGTGCGGCGGCTCCGGGTCGTGGCCGGCGAGATGGAAGTTGTAGAGCGTGCCGAGCTCGCCGCTCTCGATGAGCCGGCGGGCCTCGCGGTACCCGCCGTCGAAGCGACGCTGGAACCCGAGCTGGAACGGCACGCCGGATGCCTCGATCTCGGCGGCGACGGCGATCGTGGCGTCGATGTCCTCGGCCAGCGGCTTCTCGCAGAACGTCGGCTTGCCGCGGCCGATCGACGCCCGGATCAGGCTCGCGTGGGCCGTCGTTGCGGCGGCGATGACGACGCAGTCCGCCTCGTCGATCGCGGCCTCGATCGTCGCCGCCGCGCGCGCCCCCACCTCGGCGGCCGCCTCCGCCGCGCGCTCCGGAACGGCGTCAGCGACGATCAGCTCGTCCACCCCCGGCGTTGCCGAAAGCAGCCGGGCATGGAGCCGCCCGATTCGTCCCGCACCCAGCAGAGCGACCTTCATCGCCGGCATCCGCTCACGTGGTCTCCCTCAATCCCTCACCCCTCGGCCGAAGGGGCGCCATTGTGGCCCTCGACGGGCCTGCCGTCGAGATGGCGAAGCGCGGCAGCCAGGACACGTCGCCCGATGGCCGCGCTCTCGGCCGGCGGCGGCCAGCCGCTGTCCTGCTCGACCATGAGCCAGCCGTCGTAGCCGCGGTCCGCGAGGGCGGCCAGGATGGCGTCGAGGTCGAGGGCGCCGGAGCCGAGCTCGGTGAACAGGCGCTGCCGGATGGCGTCGCCGAAGCCGCCGAGCTCGCTCCGCCGCAGTCGACCGAGGATCTCCGGATCCACATCCTTGAGGTGGACATGGCCGACACGCTCGCCGTAGCGACGCAGCGCCTCGACCGGATCGCCCCCGCCGACGAGGTAGTGACCGACGTCGAGGCAGAAGGGGAGCGCGTCGCCGTCGATGGCCGCGGCCAGCCGCTCCACCTCCGCCGGCGTCTCGACGTAGGTGCCCGCATGGGGATGGAAGGCGATCCGCGCGCCGGCCAGCCGGGTCTCGGCGGAGACCGTGCGGAGCAGGTCGATGAGCGCGTCCCACCCGGCGTCGGTCATCCGCGGCGTGTCGGCGTCCATGGCGTGGCCCGCGGCGGCAGCCCGGTCCGGCGACCCGTCGAGCGCGACGCAGAAGACCTCGCCACCACCGGCGACCAGCAGCCGGAGTCGCTCGCGCACGTGCCCGAGAGCCTCGGCGATCGGTCCGTCCGTCGTTGCCTCGATCGAGGCATACACCTCGGCGAGGCGAAGCTCGCGGGCGGCCAGGGTCGACCGGAGCGCCTCGCCTTCCGGAAACCCGAGACCGAGCTGGGTGCCGTCGTAGCCCGTGCGGGCCATGTCATCGAGAATCGCCTCGGCCCCCGTTCCGAGGCGCAGCTCGGCGACGTCGACGTTGTTCCAGAGGATCGGGACCGTCCCGATCGAGACGCCCGCGAGCGGCCCGCGGGTGGCGAGCTGACTCCGGAGGTGGCGGGCCCGCTCGAGCAAGGGGCTCGCGGCGGGAGAGGAGGCGATGGTCATCGGTGCTGCTCCTCGGCGCGGCCGGCCAGCCAGCGCTGGTACTGCTCGGGATGATTGGCCGGGCTCGGGGCGTCCCACCAGCCGGTCTTGTCGGGTCCGGCGACCGCCAGATCGCGGTCGACCTTGACATGGACGAGCGACGGACCACCCGAGGCAAGCGCCCGGCGAACCGCCGGCTCGACCTCGTCCGGCGCGCTCGCGAGCTCGCTGTGGATCCCGAACGCCCGACCGATCGCCGCGAAGTCCGGGGAATAGATCGACCCGTCCGGCGTGACGAAGTCCGTCCAGGCCGTGCGCCCGAAGAAGTTGTCCTGGCCGCCCTTGATGCTGATCCAACCGGAGTTGTCGAGGACGACCGTGCAAACGGGCGTCCCGGCGAGAACCGCGGCCTGGAGCTCCTGCATCGTCTGGAGGAAGTCCCCGTCCCCACAGACGGCGATGACCTGGCGCTCGGGCCTGGCGAGCTGAGCCCCGATCGCGGCCGGCAGCGTGAAGCCCATCGTCGAGAAGCCGCCCGACGTGAGGTGGGTTCGCGGGCGGCGAGTGACCCAGCGCTGCTTGACCATGCCCTGGGGCAGGCCGGCGCCGGTGACGACGATCGCGTCGTCGGTCGTCGCGCGCTGGACCTCGCGGACCGCGCGGGCCATCGTCATTGGCTTCGCGTCCGAGCCGGACTTGACCTCGACCTGCCTGAACCAGTCGTTCTTGAGCCCTTGGATCTCCGCGAAGTAGGCCGTGTCCCGGTAGGCCTCGGGGCCGCCGCCGGGCCCGAGGGCGTCGAGGAGATCCCGGAGCGCCGCCTGGGCGTCGCCCACGAGCCCGACCTCGACCGGATAGTTCTTCCCGATCTCCCGCGGGTCGATGTCGAGCTGGACGAGGCTGGACGGGGGGATCGCGAACGTCACGCCCTTTCGGTACGAGGACGCCGACCAGTCCGTGAACCGGTTGCCGACGGAGATCAGGACGTCGGCGGACGCCGCGAGCGCGTTGCCGCAGGTCGAGGCCGTGTCACCGATCGTCTGGGCCGCGAGCTCGTGGGTCTCGTCGATCGCACCCTTGCCGTTCCAGGTGGTCACGACCGGGGCACCGAGACGCTCCGCCAGCGCAGTGACCTCGTCCCACGCCTCGGCGAGGATCGCGCCGCCGCCCGCCACGATGACCGGGCGACGGGCGGACCGGATCGTCGCCGCGGCTCGCTCGACATCGTCCGCCGCCGGTCGGACGCGACCGCGCGCCTCGCGCGTCTCCGGGTCGGGCATCCGAACGTCCGCCGCCTCGGCCTGGAGGTCCATCGCGAGGTCCAGGAGGATGGGGCCCGGCCGGCCGCTGACCATCGCGTTCCACGCCCGGTGGAGGACGAATGGCAGGTCGTCGACGCGGGACGGCTGCCACCACTCCTTGACGACCGGCTCGAAGACCCGTGGGTTGTCGGCGTGATGCCGGCGCTCGAACTCCTGGAAGAGGCCGTGGCCGCGCATGTACGTGTGGGGCGAGCCGGTCACGAGGGCCACGGCCGTCGAGTCGACGTAGGCGGTGCCCATCCCGACCAGCGTGTTCATCGCTCCGGGCCCGATGCTCGTGAACGCCAGCATCGGCTTGCCCGTTGCCCGGAAGTAGCCGTCGGCGAGGTGGACGGCCGACTGCTCGTGCATGACCTGGACCGTCCGAATCGCATCCTGCCGGTCGAGCAGGGCGTCGGTGATCGCCCAGCAGCCGTGGCCGGGGATGCCGGCGGCGAACGGCACACGCTGGCGGACGAGGAAATCGACGAGGATCTGCGCGCCGGTGAGCCGAGCAAGCGCGGTGGCGGGGTCGCTCAACGATTCTCCTACGGATGGCGATGTAATCGTTTACACTGCGCGCCGCGGTAGCCTACGCATCCGGCTCCGGAGTGTCAACGACGCGGTGGCGGTTGGTTGCCGGCTCCGAGCGCCAGGCCGGCCCGGATGCTGGTCCGGCCGGCGCGATGGCGGTAAGGTACTTCGGATGGGCGGCCTCGAAGCGGTCGCGACGGAAGGCAGGTCGAAGAGATGACCCAGGTTGCCGAACCCGGCAGCGTTCGTGCGGACAGTCCGGCGACCGGCGGCGGGAGCGCCGTCGGACAGGTGCACCACTGGATCGGTGGGCGGATCGTCGAGGGAACGTCCGGCCGTCGCGGCCCCGTATATGACCCCGCGACCGGACGCGTCGCCCGGGAGGTGGACTTCGCGACCGCCGACGAGGTCGCGGCCGCCGTTGCCGCGGCGAAGGCCGCGTTCCCCGCGTGGCGGGCCACGTCGCTCTCGAAGCGCACCGACATCATGTTCAAGATCCGGAACCTGGTCGATGCACGCCGCAAGGAGCTGGCCGCCCATCTGACGGCCGAGCACGGCAAGGTCCCCTCCGACGCGCTCGGTGAGATCGCCCGGGGGCTCGAGAATCTCGAGTTCGCGACGGGGATCCCGACCCTCCTCAAGGGTGGGTTCAGCGAGCAGGTCTCGACCGGCGTCGACGTGTACCAGATCCGCCAGCCGCTCGGGGTCGTGGCCGGCATCACACCGTTCAACTTCCCCGCGATGGTCCCGATGTGGATGTTCGCCAACGCGATCGCCTGCGGGAACACGTTCGTGCTGAAGCCGTCCGAGAAGGATCCCTCGGCGTCGATGTTCCTCGCCGAGCTCCTCCATGAGGCGGGCGTGCCAGACGGCGTGTTCAACGTCATCCACGGCGACAAGGTCGCGGTCGATGCGATCCTCGAGCATCCGGACGTCGCGGCGGTCAGCTTCGTCGGCTCGACGCCGATCGCTCGCCACATCTACGAGACCGGGACGAAGAACGGCAAGCGCGTCCAGGCCCTCGGCGGCGCGAAGAATCACATGATCGTGCTGCCCGATGCCGACATTCCCATGGCCGCCGACGCCGCGATCTCCGCGGGCTACGGGTCGGCCGGCGAGCGATGCATGGCGATCGCGACGATCGTTGCCGTCGGGACGGTCGGCGATCCGCTCGTCACCGCGATCAAGGAGCGGTTGCCGAAGATCAAGATCGGCCCCGGCACGGATCCCGAGGCCGAGATGGGGCCGCTCGTCACGAAGCAGCACCGCGACAAGGTCGCCTCCTACCTCGACTCCGGGCCGGCCCAGGGCGCCACGCTCGTAGCCGACGGCCGAGAGCATCCGCTCTACAAGGAAAGCGACGGATTCTTCCTCGGGGCGTCGCTGATCGACTACGTCTCGACCGAGATGGACGCCTATCGCGACGAGATCTTCGGGCCCGTCCTGACGGTCGTCCGGGTCGACACCTACGAGGAGGCCGTCCGCCTCGTCAACGACAACCCGTACGGCAACGGGACGGCGATCTTCACTCGCGACGGGGGAGCGGCCCGCCAGTTCCAGTTCGAGGTCAACGCGGGCATGGTCGGAATCAACGTCCCGATCCCCGTCCCGGTCGCGTACTACAGCTTCGGCGGCTGGAAGAACTCGCTGTTCGGCGACATCCACATGTACGGACCCGAAGGCATCCAGTTCTATACACGGGCCAAGATCGTCACGAGCCGCTGGCCCGATCCCGGGACCTCGAAGGTCGACCTCGGGTTCCCGCGAACGCGCTGATGGTCGAGCCGGCGGCCGGCCGCAACGGTCAGGTCTTCATCGTGAGCGCCGCTCGCACGCCGATCGGCAAGTTCGGCGGCGCGCTCGCCGACACGCCGGCCACGACCCTCGGCGGCATCGCGATCCGGGCGGCGGTCGAACGGTCCGGGCTGCCGGACGGGACGCCGATCGACGAGGTCCTGATGGGCCAGGTGCTGCAGGCGGGTGTCGGTCAGGCGCCTGCGCGCCAGGCAGCGATCGCGGGCGGGCTCGCCGAGACGACGAGCGCAACGACGATCAATCGGGTCTGCGGATCGGGGATGAAGGCGATCATCCTGGCGGCCGCCGAGATCCGGGCCGGTGACGCGGAGGTCGCGGTCGCGGGCGGCATGGAGAACATGAACCTCGCCCCGTATCTCCTTCCACGCGCTCGATTCGGCTACCGGCTCGGCGATGGGACGCTCGTCGACGAGGCCGTTCACGACGGACTCTGGTGCGCGTTCGAGGATTGCCACATGGGAACCCACGCCGAGCGCGTCGCGATCCGCGACGACGTGACGCGCGAGGACCAGGACGCCTTCGCGCTCAGCTCGCATCGACGCGCCGTCGCGGCCCAGGACGCCGGGCGCTTCGCCGACGAGATCGCGCCGGTCACCGTCCGGGACGCGAAGGGGCGCGAGACGGTCGTCGACACCGACGAGGGACCCCGCCGCGACACCACATCGGAGGCGCTCGCGCGGCTGAAGCCGGTGTTCGACCTGCCGAGCGGCGAGGACCGCGGCACCGCGACGCAGGGCACGGTCACGGCGGGCAATGCCCCAGGGATCACCGACGGCGCCGCGGCGACGATCGTCGCGAGCGAACGCGCGGTCGAGCGGTTCGGGCTGCGGCCGTTGGCCCGGATCGTCGGCTATGCCCAGGCAGAGGTCGCACCGAAGTGGATCTTCCTCGCGCCCGTCGAGGGTGTCCGCCGCCTTCTCGATCGGATCGAGATGCCGATCGACGCATTCGACCTGATCGAGATCAACGAGGCATTCGCGGCCCAGACCCTTGCCGATGGCCGGGAGCTCGGTTTCGACTGGAACAGGGTCAACGTCAACGGCGGGGCGATCGCGCTCGGCCATCCGATCGGCGCGTCGGGTGCTCGGATCGTCGCGACGCTCCTCCACGAGCTGGGACGACGAGACGGACGGTACGGTCTGGCCACGCTCTGTCTCGGCGGCGGCGGCTCCGTGGCGATGGCCGTCGAACGCGTCGCGGCCTGACGAGGAGACCCGAACGATGACGCTGGCCGAGACGAAGGCACTGCCGCTCGCGGACACCCCGCTCGGGCGGACGATCTCGACGACCGCGACGGATATCTGGAACGACTCCTGCGCGATCGACGAGCTCGAGTACGCGATCTCCTACGGCGCCGTCGGCGCGACGGCCAACCCAACGATCGTCACCGACGTCTGGAAGAAGGATCCCGCCCATTGGCAAGGTCGCGTCCGCCAGCTCGCCGCCGATCGACCGACGGCGACCGAGATCGAGCTGGCCTGGGCCGTCGTCGACGAGATGTCGCGCGCGGGCGCCTCGCTGCTGATGCCGGCGTTCGATGCTCACGCCGGCCGCCAGGGTCGGCTCTCCACCCAGACCGACCCGACGTTCTACCGCTCGGCCGACAGGATGCTCGCCCAGGGGCTCGCCTTCGACGAGCTCGCCCCGAACATCATCGTGAAATTCCCGGCGACCTCGGCCGGCCTCGATGCGATGGAGGAGGCGACCGCCCGCGGGGTCAGCGTCAACACGACCGTGTGCTTCTCGGTTGCCCAGGCGGTTGCCGCGGCCGAGTCGATCGAACGGGGTCTTCGCCGGCGCTCGGCGGCGGGCGAGCCGGTCGATCGGATGGGGCCGGTGGTCACGATCATGATGGGCCGCATCGAGGACTGGCTGCGCCTCCAGACCGAGCGCGACGGGATCGTCGCCGACCCGGCGGCGCTGCCGTGGTCCGGCGTCGCGGTCTTCAAGCGGGCGTACGCTCTGTTCCGAGAGCGAGGCTACACGGCGCGGCTGCTCGGCGCGGCGATTCGCCACCAGTACCACTGGTCCGAGCTGATCGGCGGCGACGTCGTGATCACGATGCCGTCGAGCTGGCAGAAGCGGTTCAACGCGTCATCGGTCGAGGTGAAGCCGCGGATGGACAACCCGGTGGATCCGGCGATCGTACGAGAGCTCAGCGCCCACTACCCGGACTTCGTCCGTGCCCACGAGCCCGATGGCCTGCGCCGCGATGAGTTCGATTCCTTTCCGCCGACGGCACGGACGATCCGGGCGTTCATCGCGTCGTATCACGAGCTGCTGCACCAGGTCACGGACGCGATGATCCCGAACCCCGACGTCCGGCCCGCCTGACCTCCGCGCGTGCCCGACCCGACGATCCACCCGCGCGCGCCGCTCGACGATCGACCGGCCGACGTTCTCCATCTCCGGCCGGACCGCAAGGGGTCGGTCCGGCTCGATCCGGCCCGCGCCGGGTGGCGCTATCTCTCATTCGAGAGCCGGCTGGTGAGCGACGCGGAGACGACGATCGAGGAGGCCCCGGGCCAGGAGACGTGCGTCGTCGTGCTCGGCGGCCGGGATGTGACGATCGAGGCCGGCGCGGATCGATGGCAGCTCGAGGGACGGGACAGCCCGTTCGCCGACCTGCCGTCGGCGCTCTGGCTTCCCGATGGCCGCGAGCTTCGCGTCCGGATCGGTTCGGGGCCCGGATCGATCGCGATCGCCCGTGCACCACGCTCTGAGCGCGATGGGGTCGCGTCGGACCCGATCGTCGTCCGCCCAGCCGACGTCGTCGTCGAGATCCGCGGCGCCGGCAACGCGACGCGCCAGATCAACCACATCGTCGCGCCGTCGTTCCCGGCGGATCGCCTCGAGGTCGTCGAGGTCCTGACGCCATCGGGCAACTGGTCGAGCTGGCCTCCGCACAAGCACGACGTTGACGACATGCCCGGCGAGGCGGTGCTCGAGGAGATCTACCACTACCGCTTCGCCCGCCCGGAGGCCTGGGCGCTCCAGCGCGTCTATCGAGGCGATCGATCGCGCGACGGGATCTGGGAGGTTCGCGACGGCGACGTCGTGCTCGTGCCCGACGGCTATCACCCCTTCACGGCCGCACATGGTGACGACGCCTATTACCTCAACGCGCTGGCCGGCGATCGCCGGACGATGGCCTGCTCATTCGATCCCGATCTCGACTGGGTCCGAGAGACCTGGGCGTCGATGGAGCCGGATCCGCGGGTGCCGCTCGTCAGGTCGGTCGGATCAGGCCTTGCGTCCGGGGCCGCGGCTCGAGGCTGAGCCAGCCGTCGGCGGAGTCGGGCAAGGCGTGTTGCCAGGGCCCGATCGACGATGGGATCACCGAGACCCATGCGTCGCCGACGCTCGGCCAGCGTGGAGGCGCGAGTGGTGGCGTCGACCGCGCCGGCGAGGTCGGCCAGGCGATGCTCGCGGAGCTTGGCGACCTCGATCCACGCCTGGACGGCGACACTTCCCGGTCCGGTGGCAAGGTTGAGCCAGGCGGCGACCGCATCGTCGTGTCGGCCGAGCCGGCGAAGCAGCCGCGCCCGCTCGATGACGATCCGCTCCTCGGTCCACGGCGACTCGAGGCGGCCGACTGTGACCCTCGCCCAGGCCGGCCGGGGGGAGCGCCCACCGATATCGGCGGGTCGCCGAGGCGACCACCACGGTTCGCCCACGTCCCCGCGTTCGTCGTCGGCATCGACGACCGCGCTCGACACGTCGGAGCGTGCCTGGGTCGGACCTTTGGACGAGAGGGCGGAATCGAGACAGGAGAGCGCCTCATCGAGCCGTCGTTCCCGGGCGAACGCGCGGGCCAGCCCGGCCAGGTCGCCACGAGGCGCGGACGCGCGGGCGGTCGGCTCGGCGTACTCGACGTCGATCTTGCCGAGAAGCCGCGCCAGCGAGCGCACGTCCTCGCGGTTGTGGCGGAGCACGTCCACGAGCGGCCAGGCCTCCCCCCCGCGGAGGAAGTCGAGGTAGAGACCGGGGATCTGCCAGCCGTCGACATCGCCGTGCCGAACCGTGCCGAGAAGCTCGGTCTCGACGGTTCGCAGGCGGGCATCGGCCATCCGGTGGCGAAAGACGCGGCGGACGAATGGCAGCAGGTCGAGGTGGCCGCCGAGCGACGGCGGGTCGCGACGGGCCATCCGGTAGCGAGCGACGAGAAGGGGCCAGTCGAACCCGCGGCCGTTGTACGTCACGAGCCAGGCATCCGGCGGGATGTGGGCAGCGAGCCGGGCCAGCAGCCCCGGTTCGGCCGGATGGTCGGGGAGCAGCAGCTGGACCTGTCGGAAACGGTCGCCCTGCCACCAACCGAGCCCTACGAGAAAGGCCACCGTCCCTGCGGCGGTGGCGAGGCCCGTCGTCTCGGTATCGAGACAGACGAGTGGGGCATCGGCCGGTGCCTGGCCCGGCAGCCCGTGCAGCCGCTCCCGGTCGAGCGGGAGGACGACGGTTGCCGGCTCGCAGCGGACGACGGGACCGGCGGGATCCAGAATGAGCTCGCCATCGAGCGCCTCCGCGAGCCGCTCGCCGAGGGCGATCGAGCTTCGCGTCAGCGAGCCATCGCGGCGATCGCCGGGTCGCGCGGATCCGGCGGCCGCGCCCGGGCGGATCGAGGCCCGATAGTTGGCCAGGCGGCGCTCGAGCGTCGCGCCGCTCATGCCGGGATCGCCGGTGCGATCGCGAGCTCGGCCAGAAGGCGCAGCGCCAGCGCTCGGGCGTCGACGTCCGGCTCGAGGCGCGGGCCCGTGCACGCCGGGCATCCGCTCTCGCAGCCGCAGTCCCGGATCAGGTCGCCGGCGGCCGTGATCAGCTCTTCGTGCCGTTCCCACAGTCGGACGCTCAGCCCGACCCCACCCGGCGTCGCCTCGTAGAGATAGATCGTCGGGGCCTCGTGGTGAGGTGAGCGGACCTGGGTCACGAGCCCGAGATCGTGGGGATCGACCATGAGCAGGACGGCTGCGACCGTCTGGATGGCCCGTCCCGCCCCCATCAGGGCGACGTCGAGGTCGTTGCGCCGCCAGCCGCCGGCAAGGCCCTCCGCCGTCAGCCAGTAGGCCGTCGTCTGCAGCTCGATCTCCGGTAGGTCGATCGGGCCCCAGCCCACGTTCTCGTCGGTCCCGAACTTCAGCTTCTTGAAGAGCGTGACGAGGCTCGCGACCATCACCTCGCCGTGGACGCGCCGGCCGCCCGGTGCCGGAGCCTCCGCGAACACGTCGAGCGGCTTCAGGGTCACGGCTCGGTTCGCGTACGTGTAGTGGTCGACGTCGACGCGATGAACGTAGGCCTTGCGCTCGTGCCATTCGAGGCGGTCGACGTAGTACTGCACCGACTCGTGCATGTAGATCGCTCGCTCGTGGACCACGACCTGGGCAGCAAACAGGTCGATCTCGCCGAGGACCCGGGGCCGGTCCGGTGTCGTGTCGATGATCACGACGTTCTCCGGTGCGGCCGTTCGCAACGAAACCTCCGAAGCCGGGAAGTTCTCCGAGCTCCAGTACCAGCGACCGTCGTCGGCCTGACGGATGTGGCCCGACTCCGCGATGAAGGCCAGGAGGTCGTCGGCCACCCCCGGCCCGAACACCTCGCCGGTCTCGAACGGCAGCTCGAATGTCGCGCACCGGAGGTGGGCGACGAGGACATGGAGGTTGTCCGGATCGAGCCGCGCCTCCTCGGACGCGCCGCCGAGGAGGAACTCGGGGTGATGGACGACGTACCGGTCGACCGGGGCCGGCGACGCGACGAGGACGCCGACGCTCGTCCCGCCGCGTCGACCCGCCCGCCCGATCTGCTGCCAGGTCGCGGCGACCGAGCCCGGATATCCAGCCAGAATGGACACGTCCAATCGGCCGATATCGACGCCGAGCTCGAGGGCGTTCGTCGCGACGACTCCGAGGATCTCGCCGTCGCGGAGGCCCTTCTCGATCGACCGTCGTTCGGTCGGCAGGTAGCCGCCTCGATAGCCCCGGACGCGGGAGCGTGGACCGAGGTCCTGGCGGAGCGCCTCCCGAAGCGTCGAGAGCATGATCTCGACCGCCGTGCGGCTCTTCCCGAAGACGACCGTCTGCCGCCCGGCCCGGAGGAACGGCAGGGCCCAGCGCTGGGCCAGCGTGAGGGCCGAGCCGCGGGCTCCCGTGGTCGGGTGGAGGAGGGGCGGCTCGACGAGCAACACGTGGCGCTCGCCCGACGGCGCCCCATTCCGGTCGACGAGGATCGGTGACCGGCCCGTCAGGGTCGACGCCAGCTCGAGGGGGTTCGCGATCGTCGCCGAGCAGCAGACGATCACCGGCCGGCTGCCGTAGTGGGCGCACAGTCGGAGCAGCCGCCGGATGACGTTCGCGACATGGCTGCCGAACACGCCGCGGTACGTGTGGAGCTCGTCGATGACGATGATCCGCAGCTGCTCGAACAGCTGGAACCATTTCGTGTGGTGGGGGAGGATCGCCGAGTGGAGCATGTCCGGGTTCGTGACGACGACCTGGCCGGCGCCGCGGATCGCCGACCGGACCGGGGCGGGCGTGTCGCCGTCGTACGTCGCGGTCGAGATCGTCAGCCCGGCTGCGGCAGACAGCTCCGAGAATTCCGAGACCTGGTCCTGGCCGAGGGCCTTCGTCGGGAACAGGAAGAGGGCGCGGGCGGCCGG
>DATAQF010000142.1:0-1636 GCA_036264795.1 Candidatus Limnocylindrales bacterium
CGACATCCCCAGGATCGACGGCACGAGATACGAGATGAAGCTCAGGTCGTTCGTCTGGACCGGGTGAAACGTCGGCGCCACGGCCGGCGGCAGGCCCGTCGCCGCCTGGTTCACGGCCGAGAGCACGAACCCCACGAGCTGCCGAGTGGCGGCATCCGCAGATGACTGGCTCGGGTCCGTGTAGACCGTCACATCTGCCGGGCCGGACCTGGCCGCGACGGTGGCGCCATAGCCCTTCGGGGCGACGATGACGGCGGAAACATCGCCCTTCTTCATCCGGGCGAGGAGATCGTCCGGATTGCCGTCGACGAGCTTGACGGTGTCGATCGACCCGAATGCCTGTCGGAGCTGCGCCGACGCCGCGGAGCCGTCGAGATCCGCGAATCCGATCGATCGGACGGAGTTCCCGCCCGAGAAGATCGAGCCGAACAGGATGACGAAGATCAGCGGGAACGCCAGCGTCCAGAACGTCGCCGCGCGATCGCGGCTGAAGCTCTTGATGTTGGCGATCGTCAGGAGCAGCAGCGCGTTCAGCGGTCGACTCCCCTAGTCACGGAGCGCCCGTCCCGTCAGGTCGAGGAAGACGTCCTCGAGCGTCGCCCGGCGGACGGCCAGGTTGGTCGGCTCGACCCCGATCGCCTCGGCTGCGCCGAGGACCGCACCGATCGTGGCCGGCACGTCTCGGGTGTACAGGAGGACGTCGCCGTCCTCGTGCTTCACGACCGTGACCCCGGGCATCGCGGCAAGGCGCTCGTCCGGCAGCCGATCGATCGTGTCGAAGCGGACGGCCCGCTCCTGGAACCGCCGGGTCACGAGGTCCTCGACCGTTCCCTCCTCCAGGACCCGGCCGTGATCCATGATCGCGAGACGATCGCAGAGGATCTCCGCCTCCTCCATGTAGTGCGTCGTCGGCAGGACCGACCGACCCTCCGCCCGGAGCCCGAGGACGATGTCCCAGAGCGCTCGACGCGCCGCGGGATCCATGCCCGTGGTCGGCTCATCGAGGAACACGAGCTCCGGATCGTTGACGAGGGCGAGGGCAACCGACAACCGCTGGCGCTGACCGCCCGACAGGTTCTGCGTCCGCGTCGATCGCTTCTCGCCGAGGTCCATGAGCTCCACGAGCTCATCGGTGGGGCGCCCACGTCGATAGAACCCGCGGAACAGGTCGAGCACCTCGACGACCGTGAGCTTCGGATACAGCGCCGCCGTCTGGAGCGACACGCCGATCCGCGTCTTCAGCTCGTCGGGGTGACCGATCACGTCGATCCCGAGGACGCGAACCTCGCCCGAATCCGGCGTTCGAAGGCCCTCGAGGATCTCCACGGTCGTCGTCTTGCCCGCTCCGTTCGGACCGAGCAGGCCGAAGACGGTTCCGGCTCGGACCTCGAAGCTCACCCCGTCGATGGCCCGCGTCTCTCCATACGACTTCTTCAGGCCCTCGACGCGGATCACCGGATCCACGACCGCCGTCCGCTCCGTCGTCATCGATGCGATGGTGGCATGTCATCGGCCCCACCGCGAGATCCGGGTCGGACAGGCACGCCGGGATCCAGCGCCTGGGGTTCGGGATCGGTGGCGTCGAACGCGTCCACGTCGGCGAGAGCGTCGATCTCGGCGGCCTCCTCCTCGGCGG
>DATAQF010000184.1:0-2871 GCA_036264795.1 Candidatus Limnocylindrales bacterium
CTGCCATTCACCATCCCGCGTAGTGAAGTGTGGGCGCGACCATCCCGGTCCTGCCATCCACCATCCGGCGAAGTGGAGTGTGGGCGCCACCACCCCGGTCCTGCCATTCACCATCCGGCGTAGTGGAAGTCTGACGCCGGAGGCCGATTGGCAGGGCGATTAGCCCTCGGCGGCTAACCAGCCTGCGGCGAGGCAACGGGATCTCGCCACGCACCATGCCGGATGGTGCCGGACAGAATCTCGTCGCCAAGCACCACCCGGGGTGGTAAACGGCGGGAACCGCGACCGGCGCACCAGATCGGTGCCCCGGCATCGCGGCCCCGGGACCGGCGCCCCGGATCGGCGCCCCGGGACCGGCGCCCGGCACCGCTCGAGGTAGGGCCCCTCAGACCGTTCGGAGCGCCTCGCCGAAGATCTCGACACCCTCGGCGATCTCCGACGACGTTGCGTCGATCGGCGGGATCCACCGGACCACCTGGTGGGCGAGCCCGCAGGACAGGACGAGCAGCCCGAGCTCGGCGGATCGAGCCACGAGTTCCGTCGCCAGGTCGCCGTCGGGCTCGCGCGTGGCTCGATCTCGGACCAGCTCGACACCGACCATGAGCCCCGGCCCACGCACGTCGCCGATCCGATCGTCCTCGGCCTGAAGGCGCTTGAGGCCCGCCGTCAGCTCGTCCCCGCGCCGCGCGGCGTTGGCGATCAGATCCTCATCCGCGATCGTCTCGAGGACCGCGATTCCAGCGGCGCACGCAACGGGATTGCCGCCGTACGTCGAGCCGTGGGCGCTGCGACCCCAACGCAGCTGGAGGTCGCGGCTCGTCGCGATGGCGGACAGCGGGAGGCCGTTGGCGATCGCCTTCGCGACGGCGACGACGTCGGGGACGACACCAGCGTGCTCGAACGCCCACATCTGTCCGGTTCGGGCGTAGCCGGTCTGAACCTCGTCCGCGATCAGCAGGATCCCGTGCCGGTCGCACAAGGCTCGAAGTCCCTGCAGGAACGCCGGCGGTGCCGGCGTGTATCCGCCCTCACCCTGGACGGGCTCGATGAGGATCGCGGCGACCTGCTCGGGCGCCATGACCGTATCGAGCAGCGAACGCAGGATGGCGAGAGAGGCGAGCGTGGCCGCCTCGTCGTCGCCATCGAAGTCGCGATACGCGGCCGGGAACGGCGCGAAATACACGCCGGGGAGCAGGGGCTCGTATCCGGTCCGGTAGTTGATGTTCGACGTCGTGACGCTCGTCGCACCGAATGTCCGGCCGTGGAAGCCGCCTCGGAATGCGATGATTCCCGGCCGCCCCGTCACGCGACGGGCGAGCTTGAGGGCGCCGTCGATCGCCTCGGATCCGGAGTTCAGGAACATGACCGTGTCGATCGGGTCCGGGAACGTGGCCGCGAGCATCGAGGCGAGGCGGACGACCGGCTGGGAGTAACCCATGGCGCCCGTCGGGCCGATGAGCAGGTCCGCCTGAGCGTGGATCGCGGCGGTCACTCGCGGGTGTGCGTGACCGAGCGACGTGACCGCGATCCCATTGGCGAAATCGAGATACGCCCGACCGTCCGTGTCGTACAGCCGGTGACCCTGGCCGTGGCTCCAGCTTCGCTCGAAATAGCGCCCGAGGACCGGGGACAGGTGGGTCGCCTCGGCGGCGAGATCGGCGACGCTCGTTCGGGGTTCATCCATTCGGCGGAGTATACGGACGACGCCCGCGGGCAGGCCGCGCCCGATTAGGATTCGGCCCATGGTCGACTTCGAGCTCACCGACGAAAACCGGCTGGTCGGGCAATCCGCGCGAGCCTTCGCCGAGGCGGAGATCCTCCCGGACATCCGGCGCTGGGACGAGGAAGGCGGCTTTCCGCGCGAGCTGTTCGGGCGAATGGCCGACCAGGGATTCCTCGGCGCTCCGATCCCGGAGGCATATGGCGGGTCCGGGATGGACTACGTCAGCTTCGCGATCCTGTGCGAGGAGCTGGAACGCGCGGATACGGCCTTTCGGGTCGTCCAGAGCGTGCACGTCGGCCTCAACTCGCTGGCCCTGCTCCAATGGGCGACCGAGGAGCAACGCCAACGCTGGCTCGTGCCGCAGGCGAAGGGCGAGAAGCTCGCGACCTTCGGGCTGACCGAGCCGGGCGTCGGGACGGACGCGGCAAACCTCGCGACGACGGCGCGTCGCGACGGGGACTCCTACCGACTCAATGGCCAGAAGATCTGGATCAGCCTCGCCGACGTCGCCGACCACTTCCTCGTCTTTGCCTCGATCGATCGGTCGAAGGGTTGGCGCGGCATCACGGCGTTCCTGCTCGAGCGCGGGATGGGCGGGCTGACGACCGGAACGCTCCACGGCAAGCTCGGGATCCGGGCCGGGAACACCGGGCTCATCAATCTCGACGACGTGGTCGTGCCGGCGGAGCACCGGATCGGCGAGGAGGGTGAGGGCTTCCTGATCGCAATGAGCGCGATCGACCAGGGCCGCTACACGGTGGCGGCCGGTGCCGTCGGTCTCGCCCAGGCCTGCCTCGACGCGTCGCTGAAATACGCCCACGAGCGGGAGACGTTCGGCCAGGAGATCGGCCGGCATCAGCTCGTCCAGCAAATGATCGCGAAGATGGCCGCGGGCACCGAGATCGGCCGGCTCCTCGTGTGGCGCGCCGGCTGGCTGAAGAACCAGGGTCGACGGAACACGCGGGAGACGTCGCTTGCGAAGTGGCACGCCACCGAGCATTCGGTCCAGTCCGCGCTCGATGCCATCCAGGTCCACGGTGCCAACGGCTACTCGAACGAGTTTCCCGTCGAGCGCTACCTCCGTAACTCGAAGGCGGCGGTCATCTACGAGGGGACGAGCCAGCTCCACACGATCATCCAGGGCGAGT
>DATAQF010000224.1:0-2772 GCA_036264795.1 Candidatus Limnocylindrales bacterium
CCGTACTTCTCCAGCGCTGCATAAGTGTCCTCCGGGTTCTGGGAGGTCACGCGCTGGCCACCCCGAACGCTTTTCAGGGCTTCGAGGACCGCTTCGCGGTTGGCCCCGTGGCGCTCGAGCAGGTCGTGGCCCTCGCCCCCCACCTCGATCGTGCCCAGGAGGAGATGCTCGGTCGACACGTATTCGTCGCCCAGTCGGCGTGCCTCCTCCTCGGCCAGCTCGAGGACGCGCTTCGCGCGGGGGGCGAGCGACAGGGATCCGCCGCGAATCTTCGCGCGGCGGCTGAGAATCCCGGCCAGCTCGTCGCGAAGGGCGGGCAGGTCCACGCCGATCCGGCGGAGGGTCTCGCCGGGGACCCCGTCGTCGGGTTCGACGAGGGCGAACAGCAGGTGCTCCGCGTCGAGGACGGGCGATTCCATCCGCTCGGCCGTGCGCTGCGCGGTGGCGATCGCCTCCTGGGCTTTCTGGGTGTATCGATCGAGTTGCATGGTGTGTCTCCGGGAGTGGCGGCTTCGCGGCGCCCGCCGGGCGTTGGCGGCGCACGCCGAGCCTCTAGCTGGACCCTGTCGGGGAGGACCGCGGGTCGGGTTGCTTGATGAGGTCGAACAGCTCGCGGGCGGCCGTCTCGGCGTTGCCGTCGAGCTTCGGCGGAAGGACGACGCGGACCCTCGCGTAGAGATCGCCAAAGCCGTCGCCCTTGAGGCGGGGCATGCCCTGGCCCTTGAGCCGGAACCGATGGCCGTTCTGGGTGGCCGGCGGAATCTTCAGCAGGACGCGTCCCTTGAGCGTCGTGACCGGGACCTCCGCACCGAGGAGCGCCTCCTCGAGCGTGATCGGCAGCTCCCGCTCGAGGTCGTCGCCGCGGCGGGTGAGCTCCGAATGGGGCTGGAGGCGCGTCTCCACGACGAGATCGCCGCCGCCCGGACCCTGGCCACGGAGCTTGATCCTCGTGCCGTTGTCCGCGCCGCGCGGGATCGTCACGTCGAGCCGTCGTCCATCGACCTCGACCCGGCGGGTCGTGCCGTGATACGCCTCCTCGAGGCTGATCTCGGCGACCGCCTCGGCGGTCACGCCGCTGCCCGCCGCGGAGGGCCGGCCGTTGCCGGTGGCGCTGCCCGCGCCCGAGGATCGCCCGCCCGTCGCGGTGCCGGCTCGACCGCTCGTGGTCCGTGCCTGACCGGCCCGGCCCGAGCCCCCGGCTGAGCCGCCCGCCGCCGGAGCCCCGTCGGCACCGATCCCCATCTGGGAGAGGATGTCCTCGAAAGAGAGGCCACCGGTCGGCCGCGATCCGCGACCGCCGGTCGAACCGGACACGACCGGCTCCTCGTCGCCGAAGAAGACACGGAAGAAATCGGAGAAATCGCCGCCCTCGGCGCCGCCGGCGGTTCGGAACTCATATCGCACGTTCCCGCTCCGACCGGATCCCGCCCTGGTCCCGCCGGTCCCGCCGAAGCCGCCGAACGGGCCGCCCGCGGCGTGGGGGCGGCCGGCGGCGTCCGGATCGACCCCGGCGCGTGAATACGCCTCCCAGTCCTTGCCGAGGCGGTCGTACTTCTTGCGCTTCTCGGGGTCGGACAGGACCGCGTGCGCTTCGTTGATCTGCTTGAAGCGCAGCTCGGCGTCCTTGTCACCGGGCTTCTTGTCGGGGTGATGCTCCCGGGCGAGCTTTCGGAAGGCCTTCTTGATGTCGGCCTGGCCGGCCGTTCGCCCGACCCCGAGGGTGTCGTAGTAGTCCTGGTATTCCATCGCTACCTCGTGCCGGCGCGACACGCCGGCCCGGATGCTGACGGGCCGGTGGAGCACGCTCCACCGGCCCCGTTGACGGGTCTAGCTTCCCCGGACGACGACCGGCGGCTGCTCCGTCGGCGGGAAGTTGGTCCGTCGGACCCGCTCCTCGCGCTCCGGATCGCTGGCCGGCTTGTCGCCCGGCTTGACGACCTTGGGCGGCTCCTCGATGACGAGCGCCCGCGGCTTTCGCCGAAGGGCGATCTCGAGGACCTGCTCCATCGAGTCGACGAGGACGAGCTTCATCGACTTCCGGATCTCGTCGGGGATGTCCCGCAGATCCTTCTCGTTCTTGCGCGGCACGATGACCGTCTTCGCCCCGGCCAGGTGAGCGGCCAGGATCTTGCTCTTCAGCCCACCGATCGGAAGCACCCGACCGCGGAGCGTGATCTCGCCGGTCATCGCGACGTCCTTCCGGACGGGGATCCCGGTCAGGGCGCTCACGATGGCGAGCGCCATCGTGATTCCAGCCGACGGCCCGTCCTTCGGGATGCCGCCCGCGGGAACGTGGATGTGAAGGGTGTTCTTCTCGAACGTCTCGCGTGAGATGCCGAGCTCACGAGCGTGAGCCCGCGTCCACGACAGGCCGGCTCGGGCGGACTCCCGCATCACCTCGCCGAGCTGGCCGGTGAGGATGAAGTCCTCCTTGCCTTCCATCTTCGTGACCTCGATGGCGATGACGTCGCCACCGACCTCGGTCACGACCAGACCCGTGGCCGCGCCCGTCTGGTCCTCGGACTCGAGCTCGCCGTACTCGTAGCGCGGTGGGCCGAGGTAGTCGTTCAATCGCTTCACGTCGACGACGGTCTTCCGCTTCCGCCCTTCGGCGACGGTTCGGGCGACCTTGCGCATGACGTTGGCGATCTCCCGCTCGAGGTTGCGGACTCCGGCCTCGTGGGTGTAGGAGCGAACGAGCTCCACCATCGTCGCGTCCGGGATCTCGACGTTCTTCGTCGTCAGTCCGTGGTTCTTCAGCTGCTTCGGGAT
>DATAQF010000227.1:0-3799 GCA_036264795.1 Candidatus Limnocylindrales bacterium
GTGCTGAACCCAGAAGGCGACGCCGATGCGGAGGGATCGAGGGCCGCCGGGTTCAGGCATCGGCCGATGGTACCCTCGGGCCGATGCCGCTCGCGCTACCCGCCGGCGCCCGCGCCGCTGTCCTGGCCTGGTTCGACGACCGCGGCCGCGCGCTCTCGTTTCGAGCATCTCGAGATCCGTACGCGATCCTCGTCTCCGAGGTGATGGCCCACCAGACGCAGATCGCCCGCGTCGCCGAGGCCTGGCCGCGGTTCCTCGAACGCTTCCCGACCGTCTCGGCGCTCGCGGCCGCCTCACCGGCCGACGTCCTCCGGGTATGGCGCGGCATGGGCTACGACCGGCGCGCGCTGAACCTCCACCGCGGGGCGCGGGTCATCGTGGTCGAGCACGGCGGGCAGGTTCCGCGCGACCTCCCGTCGCTGGAGCGGCTGCCGGGCATCGGGCCATATACGGCTCGGGCGGTCGCCTCGATCGCGTTCGGAGCCCCGGTGGGAGCCGTGGACACGAACGTCCGGCGGGTGCTCGGACGCGCGCTCGGCGGAGCCGACGGCCTCTCGAGGGCGGAGCTCCAGACGGCCGCCGACGCGTCTGTCGATCCCGATCGATCGGCCGACTGGACGCATGCGTTGATGGACGTCGGGGCGACCGTCTGCCGGCCGGCTCGACCGCGTTGCGACGAGTGCCCCCTTCGAGCGTGGTGTCGATATGCCGCGCAGGCAGCGAAGCCCGGCGTGGCGCGCGCGCGTCTGCCCACGCCCATGCCCTCGCCGCCATTCCAAGCCACGAGCCGCTGGCTCCGTGGTCGGCTCGTCGATCGGCTTCGCGAGGCTGCGGGTCCGGCCTGGATCGAGATCGGCGTTCCGATCGGCGACCACGACGCCGTGGCCATCGATCGAGCCCTGGCGGCGCTGGCGCGAGACGGCATCGTCGAGCTCGATCCACTCGACCCTCGCCGGGCGCGGCTCGCGACGGCCTGAGCTCGTCGAGCGGTGCTCGGCAGCGATCCCGAATCAACGCGGGCTCCGAGCGCGCCGACATCGGCGCGCAACGGTCGGTCAGCGGCTACGCTTCGGGCCATGGTCCCGTCCCCGTCGTCCAGGTCGCAGCGCTCCGGATCCGACGTGCCGCTGCCGGCGGATGACCCTGAGCTGATGACACTCGACCTTCGCGGTCTTCGATACCGGTGGGCGGCCGCCGCGGCTCGGCAGCCGATGACCGCCGCGGCGATGGCGGGCGCCGATCATCGGGCGCAGGCTCGCGGGATCCCGGGCGAGCGGCTGATGGAGCACGCCGGCACGGCGGTCGCGGCCGCGGCGCGCGCGCTGGCGGTCGACACGGAACGGTGGGGCCACGGTCCGATCGTGATCCTCGTGGGTCCGGGCAACAATGGCGGCGACGGCCTGGTTGCCGCGCGTCGCCTCGCGCTCGCCGGCGCGCAGGTCGTCGTCGCGCTCGTCTCCAGCGAAGCCCGACCGTCGACGCAGGATTCGCGACGAAACTGGGACCGCATTCTCCGGGACGAGCGGATCACGATCGTTCATGCCGGGGTCGCCCGTGACGTGGCGATGCTCGGCCAGGGGATCGAGAAGGCGGCGATCGTCGTCGACGCGTTGCTCGGGACCGGGGTCCAGGGGGAGCTTCGAGAGCCGATCCGCTCGGCGGTCGAGCTCGTCAACCGTGCCCGCGGCGCCATGGTCCCGGTGCTCGCGGTCGACACCCCGACCGCCGTCGACCTGACAAGCGGCGACCCGTCGGACCCGGCGGTTCGAGCGGACCTCACCGTCACGTTCCATCGCCCGAAGACCGGCCTCCTGACCCGCAACGGGGCGGCCCTCGCCGGGCGGGTGCTCGTCGCCCCGATCGGCATCCCACAGGCGGCTGATCGTGGTTGAGCGCCGGCCCGGGCTGCGGGAGGCGATTCTCGTCGGGGCGCTTGTCGTCGGGGCAGTTGCCGTGGCCGCGATCCTGACGGCCGTCATTCCGGGCGCGCGGGACCTCGTCCTTCGCACACCGCTCCTGATCGTGGTCCTGATCGGTGGCACGGCCATCGTTCTCTGGCAGATCACTCGGCCCGGCCGCTCCGACCGATGACCTCGGCGCCGCTCGAGGAGCGCCGGCGCGATATCGCGACGCTCGCGGGCGAGAGGCTCGACGTCCTCGTCGTCGGGGGAGGCATCGTCGGCAGCGGCGTCCTTCTCGACGCGGCCACGCGCGGCCTCCGGGCGGGCCTGGTCGAGCGCGAAGACCTCGCGGTGGGGACCTCGTCGCGGTCGTCGCGGCTGATCCACGGCGGCCTCCGCTACCTCGAGCAGTACCGATTCGGACTCGTTCGGGAGGCGCTCACCGAGCGCTCCAGGATCCTGAACCTGGCTCCGCACCTCGTCACGATCGAGCCGCTCCTCTTCCCGCTCTTCGGCTTGCCGATTGCGACGCGGTTCTTCTATCAGGCCGGGATGACCCTGTACGACCTGCTCGGAGCGCGTCGCGACGGCGGCTGGCACCGCCATCTCTCGGTCGAGGAGGTGCTCGCGCGCGTGCCCGCGATGCGTCGCGAGCGGCTGCGGGGCGGGCTCCTCTTCCACGACGGCGTGGAGGACGACGCCCGCTACACCCTCGCCGTCGCCCGGACCGCCCAGGCCGCGGGCGCGACCGTGGTGACGCGCGCGCGGGCCGAATCACTGATCGAGGACGATGGCCGGGTCGTCGGGGCACGGATCTGCGACGGGCTCACGAACGAGCTCATCGAGGTCCGGGCCCGCGTCGTCGTCGACGCGACGGGCGTCTGGGACGCGGATCCCGAATCGCCCCTGTCCGGCGGAACGACACGCCTGCAGCCGAGCCGCGGAGCCCATCTGGTCGTTCCTCGCGAGCGGATCCAGAGTGACGTCGGTCTCACGATCCGCGTCCCCGGGAAGGTCGTGTTCCTCGTTCCGTGGCCGCGCTTCTGGCTGATCGGCACGACCGACGCGCCGTACGGCGGCCCGATCGACCGGCCGACGGCCGGCCCCTCGGAGGTCGACGAGCTCCTCGCCACCGTCAACGGCGTCCTCGATGTCGATCTCGGCCGCAACGACGTCGTCGGGACGTACGCCGGGCTCCGGCCACTCATCGCCGCGTCGGGCGGCACGACGGTGACCGCGTCACGCGAGCATCGGATCGTGGTCGAGCGAAATGGGCTCGTCCGTGTGAGCGGCGGGAAGTACACGACCTACCGGGCGATGGCCGAGGAGACGGTCGATCAGGCCGTCGGTCTCCTCGGTGAGCAGCGGCGGGATCGGCCCTCGCGCACCGCGACGCACCGCCTCGTCGGCGCGGCCGATCGGCCGGAGCTCGATCGGCTGATGCGCGACCTGGCGGGCTCGGGGGACCTTTCCCCCGCGATCGTCGCCCGTCTCGTCGCGCGCCACGGCACCGCGGCCCGGGACGTCCTCGAGCTCGCGACCACGGAGGGCCTCAAGGCGATTCTGCCGGGCAGCGATCATCTCGAGGCGGAGGTGGCGTGGGCCGCCCGACACGAGCTCGCACTGGCAATCGACGACGTGCTCTCGCGACGAATGCGTCTATCCGAAGAGCTGCCGGATCGTGGAGCGTCGATCGCGCCGCGCGTCGCCGAGATCCTGGGAGCCGAGCTGGGCTGGGACGCCGACCGGCAGGCCCGGGAGGTGGAGACCTATCTCGCGGGCGCAAGGCGCGAGTTCGCCGTCCCGTGACCGGACGCTACGTCCTGGCGCTCGACGAGGGAACGACGAGCGCCCGCGCGATCGTGTTCGATCGGTCGGGCGCAATGGTCGCCGTCGAG
>DATAQF010000042.1:0-4584 GCA_036264795.1 Candidatus Limnocylindrales bacterium
CTCGAGGCGCTCGGTCGGGCGTACTACAACTCGGGTCAGCACGATCGCTCTCGGGAGATCTTCGAGCGCCTGCTCGAGATCGACCCGTCGGCCCACTATGCCCACTTCGCGCTGGGCCAGAGCCTGAAGCAGCTCGATCGCCGGTCGGAGGCTCGGACGCATCTCCGGCTCGCGGTGGCGCTGAGCCCGACGACCGAGATCTACGCCTCCGCCCTCGCCCGACTGGGGCCACCGCCGAGCTGACCGGCGCGCGGCTCCGAGCCGCGCGAGTTTGGTCGTACTTGCCCGCGCGGCGGAATCGCGGGCCGGCGCCGCATCGTCGCTGGTAGACTGTCGACCATCGCCCTCCGATCGGGCCCAGGCCCCGAATCGGTCAAGAGGCGCCAAGGCATCACGAATGGCCCGACAGCCCGCCATCGACCCCGCGCCGGCCACCGGCGCCGACGCTCGCGATCTCGCCACGGACCCGGATCTTCCGGTCTTCGCACCGCTGGCCGCGCCACGCAAGCTCGCCGAGGACGCGTCGACCCTCATCCGGGAACAGATCCTGACGGGCGGCCTGCGGCGCGGGACGCATCTGGTCGAGGCCAAGCTCGCCGCGCGGCTCGGGGTCAGCCGTGGCACCGTGCGGGAGGCATTCAAGGCACTGGTGGCCGAGGGGCTCATCCAGGAGGAGCCGCGGCGCGGGGCCTTCGTCGTCACCCTGAGCCGGACCGACGTCCGCGAGATCTACGACGTCCGGACGGCGATCGAAGGCCGCGCCGCCTGGCTCATCGCCCGGCGCGGCGAAGCGGGCGACCTCGCCTCGCTCGATGCCGCGATCGACGACATGCGCGTCGCGGCGCGAGCCGGCGACATCCACGCCGTGCGACGAGCCGACCTCGCGTTCCACGAGCGGCTGACGCGGCTGTCGGGGAACGGCCGGCTCCACGACATCTTCGTCCGCTCCGTGCCCGCGCTCCAGACGCTGCTCGACTACGACGAGCTTCCGTACTCCTCGCTCGACGGCGTCACCGCCCAGCACGAGGAGCTCGTGGCGGCCATTCGCTCGGGCGACCCGGACGATGCGGCGCGTGCCCTGGAGCGGCATGTCGACGACGCCCGCGACAAGGTGGCGGCGTATTTCGAGGAACAGGCGGTCGACTGATCGCGGCCGCGTGCGTCGGCCGCGCGGCCTCGCGACATCAGCCGAAGCTGACGAGCCGCCGATGGATCGAGGGTCGGGCCGCCGCGATCCCGCGGCCCGTCGACGGCTTCGCGAGGTCGATCCAGGGTCCGCCGTCCGACGCCGTGACCCGGGCGCCGGCTTCGCGGGCGATGAGACCGGCGGCTGCAACGTCGACCGCCTGCAGGCCACGGACCTGGAGCACGCCGTCGAGGCGGCCGGTCGCCAGCGCCGTCAGGCTCCAGGCGATGCTCCCGAGGACGCGGATCGCCCGCACGTCCGGCCGCAACGACCGGATCCGAGCGTCCGCGTCCGCGTCGTCCGCGTCGCCCGGGTCCGCCACGATGACCGCGTCCGCCCCACGCCGCGGACGTCGGAGCGCGACCGCGCTGCGATCGGAGGCTCGCCACGCGCCGCCGCCGAGGGTCGCCACGAACGTCGCGCCGTGGACCGGGTCGCGGATGACGCCGAGCACGACCGTCGGGCCGATCGCCAACGCGACGCTCACGCACCAGATCGGCAATCCCGCGGCGTAGTTGATCGTTCCGTCGAGGGGGTCGACGATCCATGTTCGCCCGGAGCCACCGCCCCGCGGCGGCGTCTTCGATCGACCGGACTCCTCGCCGAGCCGGGCATCCCTCGGAAAGGAAGTCGCGAGGCGATCCATGATCATCCGCTCGGAAAGGCGGTCGAGCTCCGTGACGACATCGTGACGGCCCTTCCGGCGCTCCGCCACGGGCCGGCCGAACGCCTCGAGCAGGAGATCGCCGGCGTCCTCGGCGGCGGCGACGGCCACATCGAGCTCGGCGCGAAGATCCGGCACGATCGGCCCGCGGCGCGGCGTCAGGGGCGACGGCATCCGGCCTGTCACCGACGCCATTGACGGGATGCGGCGCCGTTATGATGGCGCGGGGCAGTCGACGGTTGACAGTTCACCAACACGCTCCATAGCGTAGCGAGCGAGGCTGATCACCGTGGCGGCTCGAGGTGGATCGCGATCCTGATGTGCGCTAGCGGCGACGCTCACACCGCTCGGCCATCCCGATGAGCGCTGCCGCGGCGCCTCGAGCTCGGCGCGGCCCGAGCCCCGGCACCCGCCGAAACCTCCTGGCCGGACTCCTGTTCATCTCGCCGTGGCTCGTCGGGTTCGTCGCGTTCTATCTGTACCCGGCCCTCGCATCCCTCTACTACAGCTTCACCGACTTCAAGATCCTGGAGGCGCCGCGCTGGGTCGGGCTCGACAACTACGCCCGGCTCGGATCGGATCCACTGTTCTGGAAATCCCTGGGCAATACCCTCTACCTGGCGCTCTTCGGGTTGCCGTTGTCGGTCCTGTCGGCTCTCGCGATCGCGCTGCTGCTCAACGTCAAGGGGATCCGCGGCATCTCGATCTTCCGGACGATCTTCTATCTCCCTGTCGTCGTCCCGACCGTCGCGGTCGCGATCCTCTGGATCTGGCTGCTGAACCCGCAATACGGCCTCGTCAACGAGATTCTCGGGTTCGTGGGCCTGCCCCAGCCGAAGTGGTTCTTCGACGCCGACTGGACGAAGCCCGGCATCATCCTGATGACGGTCTGGGGCGTCGGAGACGTCGTCGTCATCTACCTCGGCGCGCTGCAGGGCGTGTCCCGCGACCTGTATGACGCGGCCGACGTCGACGGGGCCGGCCGCTTCGGCAAGATCCGCCACGTCACGATCCCGATGATCAGCCCGGCGATCCTGTTCAACCTGATCACCGGCGCGATCGCGATCTTCCAGTACTTCACCCAGGCGTACGTGATCAGCGAGGGCACGACGAGCCGCGGCAGCGGCGCGATCGGCGGGCTGCAGAACTCGCTCCTGTTCTACGGGCTCCACCTGTACAACAACGCGTTCCGCTACTTCCGGCTCGGGTACGCGTCCGCCCTCGCGTGGATCCTGCTCCTCGTCATCCTGGCCTTCACCGTCCTGATGCTGTGGGCGTCACGCCGGCGGGTCTACTACGCGAGCGACCGGTGACGGCCTCGGGTGGGATCGCCGCGACCCCTGCCGCGACCTCGGACAATGTGGATTCGGCGGCGACGAACCACGCCGGTGCCGCGCCCCGCGCGCGGCGCGGTCCCGACCGCTGGCATCTCGCCGCGTATGCCGTCCTGTTCGGGCTCGGCGCGATCTATCTCCTGCCGCTGCTCTGGATGATCGCGACGTCCCTGAAGACGGGGCCGCAGGCGATCACGAGCCCGCCGACGCTGATCCCGTCGCCGTTCGTCTGGGAGAACTACCCGAAGGCGCTCGGCCAGATCAACTTCCCGCTGGCGCTCCGGAACAGCCTGGTCTATGCCCTCCCGGCGGTGCTCGGCTCGGTCCTGTCATGCAGCGTCGTCGCCTATGGCTTCGCCCGGATCAACTGGCCCGGGCGCGACATCCTGTTCGTCGTCCTGCTCGCGACGATGATGCTGCCGGGCCAGGTCACGTTCATTCCCCTCTACGTGATCTACGCGAAGCTCGGCTGGGTCGGGACGTTCCTGCCGTTGATCGTGCCGACCTTCCTCGGCAATCCGTTCTTCATCTTCCTGCTCCGCCAGTTCTTCCGCGGAATCCCGGAGGAGCTCTCGAGCGCGGCCCGGATCGACGGCGCGAGCGAGCTCCAGATCCTCATCCGGATCATCCTGCCGCTGTCGGTGCCCGCCCTGATCACCGTCGGGCTGTTCACCTTCATCGACAAGTGGGGGGATTTCTTCGGGCCGATCATCTACCTCAACAACCCCGACCTCTATCCACTCTCGGTGGCCATCCAGACATTCCAGTCCTCGCACAAGACCGACTGGCCCCTGTCGATGGCGGCGTCGGTCGTCATCTCGGCGCCCCTCGTCATCCTGTACTTCCTTGCCCAGCGCAAGTTCATCGAGGGCATCACCCTCACGGGAATCAAGGGCTGAAAGGAGGCCGACCGATCCGTCAGCGCCCGCGCGCCGCACCTGCCCACCGGGTCCGTCGATCGGCCCGGACGTCACGAGGAGGAATCCATCCATGAAGCTCAGGAGACCCGCGACGATCGTCGCCCTCATGGCGCTGCTTGCCGCCGCCTGCGGCGGCTCGACCGCCAGCCCGTCCGCATCGAGCGGCGGCGGATCCTCCAGCGCGCCGACCACAGCCGCCAGCCAGGCGCCCGTCACCGTCAGCAACGTGATCCTTCGCTATTGCTGGTCGGGCGAGGGCGAGGTCTCGGCGATGGAGTCGATCATCCAGGACTGGAACAAGGCCAACCCGGCAATCCAGGTCCGGGGGATCAGCGGCTCGATCAACCCCGAGCAGATTGCCGCGGCCGTCGCCGGCGGGGCGCCGCCCGACATGGTCATCACCTGCAACAACCTGCCGATCCCGGGCTTCGCCCACGACAACGTCATCCTGCCGATGGACGACCTCCTGACGAAGATCGG
>DATAQF010000059.1:0-7370 GCA_036264795.1 Candidatus Limnocylindrales bacterium
CGGTCACCGCCTGCCAGGTCAGGACGACACCGAGGCTGATCACGGCCACCGACGCGACCAGCGGCGCGGCGGTCGCGAAGCGACCCAGCGCCGATCTCCGCGGCATCCGGTCCAGGCGGCTGCGGGCGAGGATCATCGCCAGACCGACGCCGGTCATCACGAGCGCCATCCCGAGCCCGAATGCGACGACGAGGACCAGTCCGAACGCGGGACGTCCGGCGGCGATCGAGCTGATCAGGATGAGGAGAGCCGAGGTCGACGGCACCAGCCCTCCGGCAAGTCCCAGGACGAAGAGCCCTCGCCAGCTCAGGGTGCTGCCGGCCGGCGGCAGGTGGCGGTGACGGACCCCGCCGTGGCTGTGCTCGCCCGCCACGGCCATCGCGGGGTCAGGGTGCTCATGCGGATGGGCAGCGGCGCCGTGATGGTGCTCCCCCTGCGGATCGTCGGCCGCGTCCATGTGTTCATGAGCGTGGTCGACCGAATGGAGCTCTGATTCGGCCGCGCTGCTCCTCATCGCTCGGCTCCGTCGTCGCCGCCGGCCTTCTCCGATCAGCATCCAGCCCCCGATCACCACGATCGAGGCACCGGCGATGACGGGCGTGACGCGATAGATCACCTCCGGCGGCAGCACGCTCCCGGCGCCGAGCACGATCACGGCCAGGACGAAGATCCCGAGGGTGTGCGACACCGCCACCGACAGCCCCAGTCCGACGGCGTGGACCGGCGATCCCCGGGAGCCGACCAGGTAGGCCGCCATGAGCGTCTTGCCGTGCCCCGGCGTCACCGCGTGGCCGGCCCCGATCGCCGCCGCGACCAGGAGCGAGGCAAGGACCACGATCGGCGTCAGGTCCGCCGATCGGAAGATGTCGGGCAGGTCGGCCGCGGACACACCCCCGGGGACCGCGCCTCCGGATCTCGAACCCGCCGGCGCTCCGCCGCTGACGGACGCCGCAGGTCCGGATGATGAAAGCGCCACGCCGCCCGGCCGCGCGACGAGCGAGGCCGATCGGATGTCGAGCGGCAGTGCGATCTTGTCGGCCGGGTACGCGGTCAGCCGTTGGCTCGGGCTTGTCGTCGGCAGGCCGTGGCTGTCGAGCTCGACGCCGTCGGGGACGGCCACGATCTCTCGCCATCCGATCCGCTCGGTGTAGGAGCGATCCTCGAAACCGATCGTCGTCCCTCCCGCGATCGGCGGAAGGAGCCCGGCGTCGAAGCCGCATTCGAGGCGGAGCGTCGACAGGCCGCCGGCTCCCGGAGGAAACGACACCGCGTGGGCGGTCGGGGTGAGCGCGAGCGTCTTGCCGTCGCGGAGCAGGTCGAGGCTCCGGCCGAGCGTCCCGCAATCGGCCGTTGCGCCGGCGGCCGCCTCGGAGTCGTCGACCGTCCCGTCGCCGTTCGCGTCCATCGTCTGCCGTTCCTGGAACGCCGGGATCTCCGCCATGTCGATGACGATGTCGAGGTGGATCCTGGCCGCCGACACGGTGATCCCGGCGTAGTGATTGATCGTGAAGTTCCCGAGCGGATGGGCCAGGGCGGCGGCCGGGATCGCGAACGCGCCACCGAGCGCGAAGGCGATCACGGGCAGGCGACGCAGGTGACGGTGGGCCATGGCGCCGAGGGTACGCCAGGAGTCGGAGCGTGGATGACCGACCCCCAGCAGCCGTCGGAAAGCGGCCTTGCGTTCATGCCGCCGCGTACACTCGCGGGCGTGACAGCCCACGCGAACGTGCCCGCCCGCGGCCAGCTCATCACGATCGAAGGGCCCGAGGGCTCGGGCAAGACCACGCAGGCGGCGCGCCTCGAGGCGTTCCTCGAGGGGCGAGGGCTGTCGGTTCTCCTGACCCGGGAGCCGGGCGGCACGGCGCTCGGGGAACGGATCCGCGACCTGCTCCTGGATCCGGGCACGAGCCGGATCGATCCACTCGCCGACGCGTTCCTGTTCAACGCCGCGCGCCACCAGCTCGTCGTGGAGGTCATCGAGCCGGCCCTGGCCGTCGGCACGACCGTCGTCTGTGCGCGCTTCGCCGACTCGACCCGGGCATACCAGGGCTACGGAAGCGGCCTGCCGCTCGAGGACCTCGAGCAGCTCGAAACCGTCGCGACAGGAGGGCTCCGGCCGGACCTGACGATTCTCCTCGACGTGCCGGTCGAGGTCGGGCTCGCCCGCAAGGCGCCGCACGACCAGACCCGGTTCGAGACCGCGTACGATCTCGCCTTCCATCGGCGCGTGCGCGATGGCTTCCTGGCGATGGCCGTGGCGGAGCCCGCCCGGTTCGTCGTCGTCGACGCGACGGCCCCGCCGGACGATGTCGCCGGCCGGATCGAACGTGTCGTCATGCGTCTACTGGGGGCCCCGAGCCCGGCCGGTGAACCGAACCGGCCCATTGCGCGCACTCGTCGGTGAACGAGGTCGAGGTGGGCCGCCCGGGACGGATCGCCTCGTCCGCCGATGATGCCGATCGGGCCGTCCTCGAACGGATCACCGACGGCGAGCTGAACGCGTTGCAGGATCTCTACGACCGATATCGAACGATGGCCTACTCGATCGCCCTCCGGATCACCGCCGATCCCTCGCTCGCCGAGGATGTCGTGCAGGACGCCTTCCTCGGCGTCTGGCGTAACGCGTCCCGCTACGTCCAAGGCCGCGGCAGCGTGAAGACGTGGCTGCTTTCGATCGTTCATCACCGCGCGATCGACGCGATCAGGCGCCGCAAGGCGACGAGCGCTCTTCCTGAGCGCGAGGACACGCCACCGCCATCTCTGACCCTACCGGACCTGTGGGGCGAGGTTGCCGGCAACCTGGACCGAGTCGAGATCGCGAGCGCGCTGGCCAGGCTGAGCGACGTCCAGCGCGAGGCAATCGAGCTCGCCTATTGGGGCGGGCTGACGCAGCAGGAGATCGCGGCTAGGACGGCGACTCCGCTCGGAACGGTGAAAAGTCGGGTGCGTCTCGGGCTCCTGGCGCTCCGCCACGCCCTCACGGATCCGGCAGCCGAGGAGCGGAGCACCCGAACGTCCGGCGGAAGCGGGACCCCATGAGTGAGCGCCCCATGACCCACGACGAGGCGACCGACCTCGCGCCCGGCTACGTCCTCGGGGCGCTGGAGCCCAGCGAGGAGGCGGCCGTCCGCGCCCATCTCGCGACCTGCCAGGAGCCACACGCGGAGCTCGAGGAGCTGGGCGGGGTGGTGCCCTTGCTCCTCGAGGACACCGAGCTCGTCGAGCCGCCGGCCGCCCTGCGCGAGCGGATCATGGATGCGGCCAAGGCGGACCTCGCCAAGCGAAGAGCTGCCGCGCTGCCGGCGCCGACGATCGATGCGGCGGCATCGAGCGAATCCGTCTCGCCGGAGGCGTCGACGGGCCCAAGCGCTCCACTCGCGTTCCCGTCAGCGGCCGACCGCCAGGCGCGTCGGATGCCCCGTGCGAGTCGCCTCGAGTGGACGCTCAGAATCGCCGCGGTGATCGCGATCATCGCCGTCGGCGCGTGGGGTCTCGGCCTGCAGCGCCAGCTCCACGATGCCCGGCAGTTCGATCAGGCCGTCGCCCGCGTGCTCGACGCGGCCGCCCAGCCGGGCGCCGAGGCCGTCGTGCTGCGACCCGCCGAGGGCCGGCAGGCGAAAGGGATCGCCGCGGTGGCTTCCGACGGAACGATGACCCTGGCGATGCGCGACCTTCCTCCGACAAGCGACGGTCAGGTCTACACGACGTGGGTGATCGTCGGCAAGAACGCACCCGTGGCCGTCGGCGACTTCAACGCAACTGACGGCATCGCTTCGGCGACGACTCGTCCAGCCGCGACGCCGGCCGGTGCGATCCTCGCGGTGACGCTCGAGCCGAACCCGGGCAACACCGCGCCGAAAGGCCCGGTCGTCGCTGCGGGGACCGCGCCCGGCGTGCCTGGAGCCGCGGGCTAAGAGCCCCTCGGCCGGCGCGGGTCCGCCTGCGACTGCCCGACCGCAACCTTCAGCCGCTCATCCGCGGCGGCCGCCGCACCACCCGCCACCCGGCCTCACCAGCGGCATTCATCCGCCCGCCGACGACGCCCGTATCCGTGGCGACCCCGCGATGAACGCGGTGGACGACGAGCCCGGCATCACGACATCCGATCGTCGGGCCCCGAGGTGGAGGAGAGGCCTATCGATGCGGAGCAGCCGTTGACCGCGCCCTTGACGGATCGGGCGCACGTCACGTCACGCCTCAGAACCATCCCCAGAGGAGGTCGAACGACCCTCATGCGATCCACACGCAGGTTCGCCGGCTATGCCGGCGTCCTGGCAGTCGCCGGCATCGTGTCGGCCATCGGAGCCGGGCCGCTCCTCGTTGGAGCAGCGGACCATCTCGATGCCCCGACGGCCAAGCACACGCCCCGCCTGGATATCACCGATCTCTATGCCTTCAAGTCGGGCGCCGGCACGACGCTCGTCCTGAACGTCAATCCGCTCACCACCCCGGCCAACAGCAGGACGGCCCGGTTCTCCACGACCGCCCTGTACGAGTTCAAGATCGACCGCAACGGCGATGCCGTCGCGGACCTGGCGTACCGCGTCAGGTTCAGTGACACGCGCACGCTCGGCGACGGCTCGGTTGTCCAGACCTACACGATCCGTCGGGCGACCGGCGCCGCGGCTCGCGTCACGGCCTGGAACGGGACGATCGTCGGCAGCGGCACGACGACCCCATACGGTCATCGAAGCCGAGTCGCGACCCTGCGGGCCGGCACGCGCGCCTTCGCCGGCGTTCGAGACGACCCGTTCTTCTTCGATCTCGTCGGCTTCGTCCAGTTCAAGAACGAGCTGCTGACGGGGAACACCACCCTCGGTTCGCCGGGGAGTGGCCCCGGCACGCTGCTCGGCGGCTTCACCGGAACCGACACGTTTGCCGGAACGAACGTCAGCAGCATCGCCCTCTGGGTCCCGAACGCGCTGCTGGGCGGGACCGGTCGCCACATCGGCGTCTGGGCGACGACGTCGGCGAAGACCTCCACGGGCTACGACCAGGTCGACCGAATGGGTCGTCCGGCGATCAACACCGTCTTCAACGGCCTTCACGCTCCGGTGTCCAGCACCCTGAACAACGCCGAGAAGGAGGCCTTCAACCGGATCAACCCGACGAGTGACCGGGCGGTCGCGACGGACAACGTCGTCGCGGTTCTCGACACGATCGGTGCGGTCCTCACCGCCAATGGCGCGACGCCCTACACCGGCGCACAGGTGAACGGCATCGCCCGAACCCTCCTTCCCGACATTCTCACCTTCCAGGTGGGGAACAGCGCCGGGTTCCTGAATGGCCGGAAGCTGAGCGACGACGTCATCAACGCCGAGTTCAGCCTGCTGACCAACGGAGCCGTCACGTCGGATGGCGTCAACGCCAACGACCGGAGCTTCTCGTCGTCCTTCCCGTACCTCGCGGCGCCTCACTGAGACGCGCCACGTGACCAGTCGTCGGGAGCGGCCAGCGGTCGCTTCCGACGCTCCCCGTTTTCGTTCAGCGGAGCCGATCCCGACGCCATGACCACCTTCCGCCGCTCCCGATCCCTCCCCGTCCGGGGCCTCGGCCTGCTGGGCCTCACCTTGATCGTCGTTGCCGCTTCCCAGGTGATCGCCGCGGCCCGAGCCGGGAGTCAGGCGACGCCGCCCGTCCCGGCCCAGGCCGCGACGGTCGAGGGTCCCGTCGTCGCCGACCTGGATGTCGGCGGCGGGACCGCCACCGGCACCCCGGACGACACGACCCGAATCAACGCGAACATCAGCTTCTGGTCCAGGAAGCTCGTCGCCCATCCGACCGACTTCGTCGCCGCCGAGCAGCTCGGCGAATCGCAGATCGAGCTCGCTCGAGCGACCGGCGACCTGGGCGCCTACGTGGCCGCCGGCCAGTCCCTCGACACCGCGATCGGCCTGTACGCCGACATGCCGGCAGCGCTCGCCTTCAAGGGCGTCGTCCTCGTGTCCCTCCACCGGTTCGATGAAGCACGGCGCCTGGCCGAGACAGTCCTGGCCGAGCATCCCGACGATCCCACCGCGCTCGCCACGCTCGGCGACGCGAGCCTCGAGCTCGGGTCGCTCGATGCGGCGACGCGGGCCTACGACCGCTTGGCGAAGACGGCGCCGTCGGCGGCCGCGAGCGTCCGTCTCGGGCATCTCGCCTTCATCCGTGGGGACACGGCGACTGCCCTCGCGCACGCCCGCGCCGCGGTCGCCCAGGCGGCCGAGGAGGAGGCGGCCGGTGAGCGGGCGGGCTTCTATTCGTACCAGCTCGCCGACACGCTGATTGCGACGGGCAACCGGCAGGAGGCCGAGCATGCATACCGCGACGCGATCGCCCACGACCCGCACTCGTTCCTCGCCCACGCCGGCCTCGGCCGGGCGCTGGCCGCAGATGGGAGGCTAGACGACGCGATCAAGGAGCTGAGCGCGGCGATCGCGATCGTCCCCCAGCCGGACTCGCTCGCCCGGCGGGCCGATCTCTACACGATTCGCAACGCGTCAGGCGACGCGGCCCGGGCCGAGAAGGACCGGCGCACGGTTCTCGCCATTGCGCAGCTGGCAACGGCCGCCGGCAACGTCTACGACCGGACGCTCTCGCTGTATCTCGCGAACCACGGTCTCGAGACGGCTCGTGCCGTCGAGCTCGCGACGAAGGAGCTCGAGATCCGCAAGGACGTCTACGGCTACGACGCGATCGCGTGGGCACTGCTCGCCGACGGGCGAGCGACCGATGCGAACAGGGCGATCCAGACCGCGCTCGCCGTCGGGACGAAGGACGCGAAGATCCTGTACCACGCGGGGATGATCGCCCTTGCCATCGGCGACAACGCCCAGGCGAAGGCGCAGCTCTCCGCTGCGCTGGCGCTCGATCCGAGCTTCGACGCCCTCCAGGCGAAGCGGGCGGCCGACGCGCTGGCCGGCCTCTAGCGCGGCGGCTGCTCGACGCCCGAACCGGCCGGAAGAGCCGCCCGCCGCAGCCTCCGGTCAGCCGACGGTGCCGACCTCGTCGGAACCCGCGGGTCGGGAGCGGCCGAGCGCATCGTGGGCCGCGGTCAGGATGCCGTCCGCGTCGGTCCCATCGGCCGGGAACCGGGCGAGCCCCACGGCGATCCGCACCGCCCGGCCGCCCACCGGCGGGAGCTCTGCCACGCCGTCGACGACCCGCTGGGCGACGATCGCGCCGTCCGGACCCGGCGCCACGAGCAGGAACTCGTCCGCGCCCGATCGGGCGACCGTGTCCACGAGCCGAACCGAGCCGGCGAGGATGGCCGCGACGGACCGAAGAAGGTCGTCCCCCGCGTCGCGCCCCGCGTCTTCGTTGATCGCCCCGAAGTCCACGATGTCGAAGATGGCGACGGCGACCTCCGTCCCCTGGCGCGCGGCCCG
>DATAQF010000063.1:0-2564 GCA_036264795.1 Candidatus Limnocylindrales bacterium
AGGGCCGCGCGAAGCTGGAGCTCGGCCTGGCCCGCGGCAAGCAGCTCCACGACCGGCGGCGCGACATCGCCGACCGCGATTCCCGGCGAGATGTCGCCCGCGAGATGGCCGACGCGCAGCGCGGCCGCTGACCGCACGCCGAGCCGGAACCAGTGACCCTCCAGCCGTCGACCACGCCTCTCCGCCTCGGTCGCTCGATCCGGGCGATCGATCTCCACGCGGCCGGCGAGCCCGGCCGGGTGATCGTCGGGGGCGTCGAGGACGTCCCCGGGGCGACGATGTTCGACAAGATGACCTGGCTCCAGGCACACCACGACGACCTGCGCCTGCGGATGCTCCGCGAGCCGCGTGGCTACCCCGCCGCCAACTGCAACCTGGTGCTGCCGTCATCGAACCCGGAGGCGGACGCGGGCTTCGTGATCATGGAGCAGGTCGAGTACCCGGGCATGTCCGGGACGAACACGATGTGCGTCGTCACCGCGCTGCTCGAGACCGGCGCGCTGCCGATGACGGAGCCCATCACCGAGCTGACTCTCGAGGCGCCGGCGGGCCTGATCCGCGTCCGAGCGGACTGCGCCGGCGGCAAGGTGACCGGCGTGACGTTCCGCAATGTGCCGGCCTTCGCGACCCATCTCGACGCCAACGTGGAGGTGCCCCATCTCGGCACCGTGACGGTCGACGTCGCCTACGGCGGGATGTTCTACGTCATCGCCTCGGCGGAACGGTTCGGGCTGCGGCTGACGCCCGACGAAGGCGCCGACATCGTCCGGATCACCGAGATGATCAAGGCTGCCGCGCACGACCAGCTGCCGGTCGTCCACCCCGAGCAGCCGGGCTTCGCCGGGATCACGATCGGCCAGCTGTCCGGGCCGGCGCACGATCCGACGAATGCGATGCGGAACGTCGTGACGGTGTCGACGGGCACCCTCGACTGGGATCGCCCGGCGACGTGGACCGGCGCGATCGATCGCTCACCGTGTGGCACGGGAACGTCGGCCCGAATGGCCACGCTCCACGCCCGCGGCCGCCTCGCGGTCGGCGAGGACTTTCGCCACGAGGGCATCCTCGGGACGGTGTTCACGGGCAGGATCCTCGAGGAATCGCGGATCGGCGATCGGCCCGCGGTCGTGCCCCAGATCACCGGCCAGGCCTGGATCACCGGTTTCGCCGACTACGTCCGAGACCCGACCGACCCGTTCCCCGACGGCTTCACGATCGGCGACATCTGGGCCTGACGCTCAGCGCAGGAAGTAGCGCCGGCTCAACGGCACCTCCTCGACAGGCCCGAACGCAAGCGGGCGCCCATCGAGCGTCACCCGTCCGTCCCTCGGATCGACCTCGATGGGCGGCGCTGCGCGATTCATCCAGAGATCCGACCGCGTGATTCCGCGCGTCCGCCCGATCGCGACGACCTCGCGACCCGCGGCGGAGCGACGTCGCAATGCCGCCGCAGCCACGTCCGACGCGAACGTGACGCCGAGGCGGCCGGCGACCGTCCCCCCACCGCCCCAATCCGGGCGATAGCGCGTCGGCTCGGCGCCCTCGACCGTCGCGTTGCCCTCGCCGAGGGGACCCCACGCTGCGTATCCCGACTTGAGGACGAGCTCCGGCTTCGCGCCGAACCAGGCCGGCTTCCACAGGACGAGGTCGGCGAGGCGTCCGGGTCGGAGCGAACCGACGTGGTCGGCGATGCCGTGCGTGATCGCGGATTCGATCGTGACCTTGGCGAGGTACCGAAGGACACGCTCGTTGTCGTCGTCGGCCCCGTCGGCGGCCGACGACAGGGCTCGACCGGGCCACCCCTTCAGCACGCTCGCAAGCTGGAACGTGCGCCGGAAGGACTCCATGATCCGGCCCATCCCCTGCGAATCCGAATTGATCATCGCGATCGCCCCGAGGTCGTGGAGCGGACCCTCGGCCGCCATCGTCGCCGGGTGAATCCGCTCGCGGGCCAGGGCCACGTCGGCTGCGACCGCCATCGACCCGCCATGATTCAGGACGATCATCGGGACGTGCTCGGCTGCGGCATTGACACCGTAGGGCAGCGTCGGCGTCGTCGAGGAACAGAGGATGTTCGGCTCACGGACGAGCCCGAGAAGGTCGGGCACGTGGCCGCCTCCGGTCCCCTCGACGTGGTAGGCGTGAACGGTCCGGCCACCGATCGCGGCGACGGTGTCCTCGAGCTCGGCGGACTCGTGCAGCCCGTCGGTGTGGAGCGCGACGGCCACCTCGGCGCTCTCGGCGAATCGGAGCGTCGCGTCGATCAGCTCCGGGTTCGCCCCGTAGTCCTCGTGAATCTTGAACCCGACCGCACCGGCATCGAGCAGCACCTCGAAGTCGGCGCTCGACGCCGAGCGCGCGCACGCCTGGAGTCCGACGTTCAGCGGCCACTCGCCGATGGCCGCGAGCGTTCGCTCCATCGCCCACGGCGGCTCCTCGAAGCCGGCAGTGATCAGTGTCGTCACGCCACCGGACAGGGCCGCCGGCATCAGCTCGGGCGAGATCAGGTGGACGTGGCTGTCGATCGCACCGGGCGTCGCGATCAGTCCGTACGCCATGATCGG
>DATAQF010000067.1:0-4954 GCA_036264795.1 Candidatus Limnocylindrales bacterium
CAGCAGGTCCATCATGTGCAGTCGCTGCCGCGGGTCCATCCCGTTGAACGGCTCGTCGAGCAGGAGGATCCGCGGCTCGTGGACGAGGGCCGCCGCGATCTTGGCCCGCTGCCGCATCCCCTTCGAATAGGTCCCGACGGCGCGGTCGGCGACGCTCGTCAGGTCGACGGTCCCGATCGCGCTCGCGGCGGCGGCCCCGGGATCCGGCAGGCCGTGGAGCCGCGCCGCGAGCTCCACGAACTGGCGACCCGTCAGGAAGGCGTGGACAGCCTCCCGCTCCGGCACGAGACCGAGGTCGCGGTAGATCGCGGGATTCGCCCAGGCGGTCCGGCCCGCGATCAGGACGCGTCCCGCCGACGGTCGAAGGAGTCCCGCCAGGAGGTGCAGGATCGTCGTCTTTCCCGCGCCATTCGGCCCGAGCAGCCCGGTGATCCCGGGGCCGAGGCTGAAGCTGATGTCGTTGACCGCGACGACGTTGCCGTACCAGCGCGACACGGCCTCGAGGACGATGGGCGCGATCGCGGGCGGAACGGCCGTCGCGACGGGAGGCATCGCGTTCCCTCCCGACCGTCCCCCGGCCTCCCGCGACGGAGATGACGGCGCCGGCGAGGGTGCCGGAGTCGCCGGCCGCGGTGGGTCGACGAGCTCGGTCATGTCGGGATCCGGCTGAAGCGACGGACGATCAGGGCGATCGACACCGCGGTGATCGCCACCGCGCTGGCCAGGAACGACCAGCGCGGGAGATCGAAGAAGAAGAGCCCCTCGGGCAGCGGGTGACCGAACAGGAGGGCATTCGTTCCGTCGAGCACCGCGCCCTGGCTGAGGAGCACGAGCCAGTTGCCGATCCCGCTCGACCCGAGCTCGATGACGATCCCCGACACGATGCCCGGGAGGATGAAGATCGCGATGATTCCGGCCGTGGCGTAGGCCCGTCGCGGCGTGAACGCGGACACGGCCATGGCCAGCGATCCGAGCAGGCCGGCCGTCAGGAGAGCCTGGCCAATGATCGGAGGCACCTTCGGGAGGTCTTCCCCGAACGACCCGGCGACGTCCGTCGACAGGAGCACGCGGCCGATCAGCAGGATCGCCTGCGGGACGAGGAGCAGGGCGAGCAGGGCCAGCGCGAAGCCCGCCAGCCGCGCGAGGGCATAGTCCGCGCGGCGGAGCGGCCGCGCGAAGTACAGGGCGATCACCCCGTGCCGCTGGTCGCGGCCGAACAGCTCAGGAGCCTGCGCGGCGCAGAAGAGGGCGATGACCGCCGAGATCGACTTGAAATAGCCGTCGTACGAGATGAGGGAGGATGCCTTCTCGATCTGGTCCCGCACCCCGAGGCGTGCGGCGAGCGTCAGGACGCCGACGATCACGATCGCCGGGAACAGGGCCATCGCCCCGAAGACGATCGGGGCCACCTTCGAGCGTCCGCCGCGGCCGATCCCGTAGGCGCTCCGAAAGCTCTCGAGGAGGAGCGATCGGATGGCGTGGGCACGCCCGAGTCGCGGGCCTTCGTAGCGCCGGTATCCGAGGTCGTAGATGTTGCCGGTACGACCGGGGGAGGCGGCGGCAGGCGCGGTCGCCGTCGGGCCTGCGTCGGCGGGGATCGAATTCGGACCGGTCACGACGGCGCGCCGACCGGCGGGTCCCCGGCCGATACCGGGGCGGGCGGAGTGCCGGCCGGGGCGTCGCGAAAGAGGTCCTCGAGCCGGTGCCGGCGTTGCTCCATCCGGATGAGCGGAAGGCCCAGGTCCGCGACGGTGTCGCGGACGATGTCGAAGGGTCGCTCGTCGGTCAGGTCGACGAGGACGGCGGACCCGTCGACGACCGCCCGCAAGCCTCGACCGATGAGCCGCTCGGCGAGCTGGCCCTGGCCGTCCTCGACCTCGACCGAGAGCGTCCCGGTCCGCTCCGTGAACGAGCCGAGGGGCGCCGATCGGAGGAGATGCCCGCCCTCGATCGCGACGAGGTGGTCGCAGACGCGCTCGATCTCGCCCAGGAGGTGGGACGCCACGATCACGGCCATGCCGAATTCCGTGCCGGTTCGGCGGATCAGCATCAGCATCTCGTCGCGCCCGGCCGGGTCGAGGCCGTTCGTCGGTTCGTCGAGGAGCAGGAGCCGCGGGTCGTGGACGAGGGCCTGGGCGAGCTTCACCCGTTGCTTCATCCCGGTCGAGTAGCCGCCGATCGCGCGGTATCGCTCCTCGTACAGCCCCACGTGACGGAGCACCTCGGCGGTCCGCTCCCGGGCGGCGGTTCGGGGCAGACCGGACACCGTCGCGAGATGGGAGACGACATCCGTCGCGGAGACGTCGGGCGGGAGGCAGTCGTGCTCGGGCATGTATCCGACGAGCTGGCGGATCGCGATCCCCTGCGACGCGACATCCAGGTCGAAGACGGTCGCGCGGCCCGCGGTCGAGTCGATGAGCCCGAGCAGGATCTTGAGCAGGGTGCTCTTGCCCGCGCCGTTCGAGCCGACGAGGCCCACGATGCCGGGCTCGATGTCGACGGTGAGTCCGTCGAGGGCCGTGACTCCGCCCGGATAGCGCTTCGTCAGGCCGGCCGTCGAGATGATGGGCACGGTCAGAGGGTACCGTGCGAATTCGGTCGATCGACGAAGAAGGTCGCCCGGTGGCGGCGACGTCCTGTCCGTCGATCAGCTCCGGTGATAGCGCTCCATCAGCGCGGTGACGGCGTCACGGGCGAGCTTCCACTCCTCCTGGTCGCCGAACAGGTCCGCCCCGGGGCCCCAGCGCTTGAGCTGAGCCATCGCCGTCACGATCGCCGAATGCTGAAAGTCGCGGCGCCGCCCGCCGTCGATCGCGCCCGTCACGAGGTATCGCCGGACGAGGTCGAACGGAGCCTCCCATCGGTCGATCGCGATCCGGTCGCCACGGCGAAGCGTCTCGAGATAGTCGTCGTCACCGACCGGATGGTCATCGTGCTCCGCCATGTGGGCGACCAGATCGACGCGGCCGCGTGCCGGCCGAAACGAGGGCAGCCGGCCGTCGTCGCCGACCGTCGCGTAGCACGTCGGGCAGCTCGGCAGCTCCGCCTCGACACGCGGCGGCGCACCGTACGGCAACCCGCAGCGCCGGCAGAACGTGATCGCGCTCGACGGCGCGGCCATGCCGCACTGCAGGCAGACTGCCGCGGCCTGCGCCGGAGCGGCAGGGTTCCCGAACCCGAGCTTCATGAAGGGGCTCCCGTGGCGAAGGCAGAGACGGGCATCGTCAGCTTCGTCCGTCGTTCGAGGCGCGCGGACGGATCCGACCCTCCGCGACACGGAGGCCATCGGCGAGCGTGTCGCGGACAAAGCGACTGAACGCGGCCCGATGGCCGCTTTTCGCCGTCGATCGGCGTGACCGGCTTCGCAGGCCGCGCCCGATCCGGCCGGTCGCCGACAGCCTGGCTCCGGCTTCGGCATCCGCCGGGTCATCGGATCGCCCGGACACGGAGACGGTCGCGGGATCGGATGCGACGGCCATCGCGGCATCCGCGAGCAGGTCCGTCGGCCCCTGGCCGGACGCCGCGATGGGCAGCGACGAGAACGGCTCGCGGTTCGCCTCGCCGGGGGTCGTGGCAGAGGCGACCGCGACGCCGGCCAGGGCCGCGGCGTCCGGAACCGGGGATCGGACGCTGCGCCGGCCTGCGAGGTCGATCACGTCGCCCCAGGCCCGGGGTCGCGACGTCGCCGCTCGCCAGTCGTCACTCGAGCTCGGCGCCTCGAGCCGGCCGTCGAACAGGTCGTCGAAGGTCGGTCCGTCCACTCGCTCGTGCTCGACGAGCCAGGCCGCCAGGCGGCGCAGCGTCTCCATGTGCTCGACGAGCGTCCGGCTCGCCTCCGCGTAGGCCTCGTCGAGGATCCCTCCGATGGCTCGCGTCGCGGCCGCCTGGACGTCAGAGGGAAGGTTCCGGGCGCCCTCCGCGGGGACGAAGAAGGAGAGCGCTCCGCGCCCCGAGATCCCGACGTCGTCGGCCTCGGGATCCCGGCCCATGCCCCATCTCGTGACCATCGCCGTGGCGATCCGGTTGGCGGCGTCGAAATCATTCGCCGCGCCACCGGTCACCTCGTGGAACAGGATCTCCTCGGCCGCGCGACCGCCCATCAGGGCGATGAGCCGGGCCCGGAGATCGGTCTCCGACGGGAGGTCGTTGTCCTCCTGGCTGCTCACGGTGACGCCGAGCGCCTCGCCGTGGGCAAAGAGCGAGATCTCCTCGACCCGTCGCTTGTCGCCGTGGACCTTGCTGCAGATCGCGTGGCCGACCTCGTGGGCGGCGATGATCGATCGCTCCCGCTGGTCCATCGACCGTCGCCGGGACGTCCCGACCGCGACCTTCAGCCAGCCGGCATGCAGGTCTTCGGGCTCGATCACGTCGACCCCGCGGCGGGCGGCCATGATCGCTGCCTCGTTGAGGAGGTCGGCCAGCTGAGCCCCGGAGAAGCCGTAGGTCTTGCGGGCGACCTCCTCGAGATCGGTCGTCGGCGCGAGCGGCTTGCTCCGAGCATGGACGTCGAGGATCTCGCGTCGACCCTTCACGTCTGGCAGGCCGACGTGGATCTTCCGGTTGAACCGGCCCGGCCGGAGGACCGCCGGGTCGAGGACATCGAGTCGGTTCGTCGCGGCGATGACGATCACGTCGTCGGTGGAGCCGAAGCCGTCGAGCTCGACGAGAAGCTGGTTGAGCGTCTGCTCCCGCTCCTCGTGGCTGTTCGGGCCGCCGCGCGACTTCCCGAGCGCATCGAACTCGTCGAAGAAGATCACGCCCCGGCCGAGCTTGCGGGCCTGGGCGAACAGGTCGCGGATCCGCTTGGCGCCGACGCCGACATACTTCTCGACGAACTCGGAGCCTGACGCGTAGTGGAACGGCACGCTGGCCTCCGCCGCGACCGCTCGAGCGAGCATCGTCTTGCCGGTGCCGGGCGGGCCGTACAGCATGATCCCGCGGGGGATCCGGGCAC
>DATAQF010000084.1:0-2887 GCA_036264795.1 Candidatus Limnocylindrales bacterium
CCGGTTCCTGCGTGTCGTCACGTTGCGTCCCATCGCTCCCGAGTCCGCTCTCGACGGCGTCCTCCGGAGCGCGGTGGTCCCGAGCCTGCTCGATGACCGCCGGGTCCTCGATGTATGGATCGGCCGGCATGGCACGCGCGACGACCAGGCGCGAGTGGTGGCGTCGACCTGGACGGACGAGCCCGTGTCGGCATCCGGCGAGCCGATCGATCTCGCGACCCTGCGGTCGCTCGGAGCCGGCGTCGCCGCGGTGGAGGACGTCGAGCAGGCGCCCCTCTCGGTCCACGCTCGATTCGAACGCTCGGAGCCGACGCGGATCCTGCGTGTGTTCCACGGTCAGGTGCACCCCGGCGAGCTGGATCGCTACATCGAGCTGGCACGGACCGGCATGCTGGCCGATGCCACCGCGTACGGCGGCCTGATCGCCTTTGCCCTCGCGGCGCGGCCGCCCGAGGCATTCACGACGGTGTCGGCCTGGACCGGCTGGCCGGCCATCGAAGCGGCCACGGGCGGCAACACTCGCCAGCCGTTCATGACCCGCAACGCCCAGCTGCTCGAGACGTTCTCCGTCAAGCACTACGAGGTGCTTCCCGATGCCGCCGATCGGAGTCGCCGGCGGCCCTGACGCCGACCGTCGCCGACGGCGAAGCCACCCGAACCGGCCAGCTCCGGGCGCCTCGTGCGGTAGGATTCGCCGCCCATGACGACCGAGCCCACGTCGCCTGAATCCGCCCTGATCCATGCTCGCGGCCTGACGAAGCGCTTCGGCGAGTTCGTCGCCGTCGACGGGGTCGACTTCGACGTCGCCGCCGGTGAATCCTTCGGCTTCCTCGGTCCGAACGGTGCCGGCAAGACGTCCACGATGCGGATGATCGGCGCGGTCTCGCCGGTCAGCGACGGAGTCCTGACCGTGCTCGGCCTCGACCCGCGGACGCACGGTCCGCAGATCCGGGCGCGCTTGGGCGTCGTGCCCCAGCAGGACACCCTCGACACGGAGCTCACCGTCCGCGAGAACCTCGTCCTCTACGGCCGGTACTTCGGCTTGTCGCGGGCGGAATGCCGGCGCCGGGCGGACGAGCTGCTCGACTTCGCCCAGCTTGCCGAGCGCGCGGACGAGCCGGTCGAGCCCCTCAGCGGCGGGTTGAAGCGCCGCCTGACGATCGCTCGCGCGCTCATCAACGAGCCGGAGGTGCTCCTCCTCGACGAGCCCACCACCGGGCTGGATCCGCAGGCTCGGCACCTGCTCTGGGATCGGCTCTACCGGTTGAAGCAGCGGGGCGTCACTCTCGTGCTGACGACCCACTACATGGACGAGGCGGAGCAGCTCTGCGACCGCCTCGTCGTCATGGACAAGGCGAAGATCGTGGCCGAGGGTTCGCCGCGCCAGCTGATCGACCGGTATTCAACGAAGGAGGTCACGGAGCTTCGCTTCGCACCCGGGATCCAGGACAGCCTCGACGGGAAGCTCGACGGTCTCGCCGACCGGGTCGAGAAGCTCGCCGACCGGGTCCTGCTCTACGCCGACGACGGGGAAGCCGTGGCAGTCGCGGCTCGCGATCGCGGGCTCGAGCCGGAGACGGTGCTCGTCCGGCGGTCGACGCTCGAGGACGTCTTCCTCCGGCTCACCGGCCGCTCCCTGGTCGAGTAGCGATGGCCGGCCTCACCCACGTCCTCGAGCACCGCGCGATGGAGTACCGCCGGACGTTTCGTGCCTCGGTCTTCAGCTCGTTCCTCAGCCCGATCCTGTTCCTGACCGCGATGGGCGTCGGGCTGGGTGGATACGTGGATCGGTCCGGTGCGGCGGCACTCGGCGGCCTGACGTATCTCCAGTTCCTGGCCCCGGGGCTGCTCGTCGCGACCGCGATGCAGGCGGGTGCCTTCGAGGCGACCTTCCCGATCATCAACGGCCTGAACTGGAACCGGATGTTCCACGCGATGTACGCGACACCGCTTTCGCCGCGGGACATCGCCCTCGGCAATCTCGCCTGGACCGCCGTCCGGCTGGCGATGATCTCGACGATCTTCACCCTCGTCATCGTCGCTTTCGGGGCGGCCCACTCGCCGCTCGTCGTTCTCGGGATCCCGGTCGCCGTCCTGACCGGCATGGCCTTCGCGGCGCCGATCGCCGCCTACGCCGCGACCCAGCGCACGCCGGCCAGCTTCAACATCATCTTCCGGTTCCTCGTCATGCCGCTGTTCCTCTTCTCGGGAACGTTCTTCCCGATCGAGTCGCTGCCGGGCTTCCTCCAGCCGCTCGCATGGCTCTCGCCGCTCTGGCACGGCGTCGACCTGGCGAGAGGGCTCGTGCTCGGGTCGATCGCCCAGCGGCCGGCCGAGATGCTCGCCCACGTCGTCGTCCTGACCGCGATCGTCGTGGTCGCAACCTGGGCGACCGATCGCACGATCGAGCGGCGGCTGGTGCAGGGATGACCCTGCCGCTCCGCGTCGCGCCGCCGCTCCTGTTTGGAAGCCGCCGCTCGCTGCGACTGATCGAGCGCAACCTGTTCGTCTACCGGCGGACCTGGATCGTCCTCGTGACCGGGTTCTTCGAGCCGCTGTTCTATCTCGGAAGCATCGGCTTCGGGCTGGGCCAGCTGGTCGGCACGGTCCCGGGCCCCGGTGGCCGGGAGATTCCGTACCAGCTCTTCATCGCGCCGGCCCTGCTCGCGAGCTCATCGATGAACGGAGCGATCACCGAGGCGACGTTCAACTTCTTCTTCAAGCTCAAATACCAGAAGACCTTCGAGGCGATCCTCTCCACGCCGCTGTCAGCTGCGGACATCGCGATCGGCGAGCTCGGCTGGGCGCTGATCCGTGGCGCGATCTACACGGTCGGGTTCCTCGGCGTCATGGTGATCCTCGGGATCGGCGTCTCGCCGTGGCTCCT
>DATAQF010000117.1:0-2031 GCA_036264795.1 Candidatus Limnocylindrales bacterium
GAGGAGCATCTCCAGCCGGCCCGATGTCTCATCCGACGCCCAACCCGACACGACCGTCGACGCCGCAAGACCGGCCAGGACGAACCCGAACTCGAGGAAGACGAGCTGCAGGAACCCGCCGACGCTGCCGATGTCGACGCCCGGGAAGAAGTCCGAGAGCAGCCGCCTGAAGTCCGGCGATTTGTTCAGCTGCTCGGCGAAGGACGAACCCGAGCCGGCGATCACAAGCCCGAAGAAGCCGATGCCGATCCCCCAGGCGAGGGCGGATGGCACATTGTTCCCGAACGTCCGGCCGCCTGGTCCGCGCAGGCCGACGAGCGGCCGCGGCAGGCTCGGTGTCGGGATCGCGCTCGTCGCGCCGATGTCGCGTCGGGCGAACGCCTCGACCCCGATTGCTAGGAAGACGATCGTCGCGATCGCGACCGGGATGAGCGACGCCCAATCCTCGACACCGGCGAGCGGGATGTGGTTGGTCGTCCAGCCGAACCAGGTCAGGTTCGCGAAGGGCGCAAGCCCGGGAATGACCGCCTGGTACCCGTTGAGGACAAACCCGCCGAAGGTGACCGCACCGGCGATCGCCAGGGCAGCCCCACGGCCAAGAAACTGGGCGAGCGCGAACGCCAACGATCCGGCCGCCAGCGCGAGCAGGGCCAGCCAGAGCGCGTACCCAGCGGCCGCGCCGACCGAGATCGCGTCACCGGGCAGAACCGCAAAGGTGCCGACGAGCGCCAGCGAAACGAAGATGACGAGAGCGGCAATGCCGACGGCCGCGATGTGCGCGAAGAGCTTCTCGAGCGCGATTCGGCGCCGGCTCAGGCGTGTTGCGGCCACGAACTCGAGGCTGCCGCGCCGAGCCTCTCCCGCGAGGGTGCCCGACAGTGCCAGGATCGACCAGATGCTGCCGACGATCGGGATGAAGACCCCGTACTTGTACTGGAGGTAGCCGCCGAGGGTCTCGACGTTGACCGGCTTGCCGGCGAAGCCCTGGAGGATGGGCGGGACCGATCGGATGATGTCGCCCAGCTGCACGCGCGATTGCGGCGTGTTGAACTCGGCGACGATCGCCTTGCTGACGCCGACGAGGACGAGCCCCAACAGCACGCCGACGAGAATCGTCGCCCGCCGGGAGTCGCGGAGCGTCTTGCCGAAGACGCTGCCGAGCCCGTAGATCCGGCGGATGAGCGGGACGGGCGAGGGAACGGTCGCGACGGGCCGCCGCTGAGCGTCGGATGTCATGTCAGGCGACCTTCTCCGGTGCCCGACCGTACTGGGCGAGGAACGTCTCTTCGAGCGATGGCTCGCGGCTGACGAAGTCGAGGAGCTCATAGCGAGCGGCTTCGCGAACGATCGGCGTGATCGGGCCCGAGACGCGCATGCGCAGGATGTTGTCCTCGGCCGAGATGTCGCTCACGCCGGGCAGCGCCGCAAAGGCGCCCATCGGCACCTCGCCGGAGAACCGGAGCTCGACCTGGTGATGGGCGAGGTCCCGGAGGGCCTCGACCCGGTCGACCTTGACGAGCCGTCCGTCGCGGATGATCGCGACTCGGTCGCACGTCTTCTCGACCTCGCTCAGGATGTGGCTCGAGAGGAAGATCGTTCGGCCTTCGGCCTTCGCCTCCCGGATGACCTCGTAGAACGTCTGCTGGACGAGCGGATCGAGCCCCGACGTCGGTTCGTCGAGGATCAGCAGGTCGGGTCGATGCTGGAGGGCGACGATCAGGCCGATCTTCTGCTTGTTGCCCTTCGAGTACTCCTTGAACTTGCGGCTCGGGTCGATGTCGAGGCGGCGGACGAGGTCGGCCTGATAGGCCATGTCGACCCCGCCGCGCAGGTTCGCGAAATACTCGATCGTCTGGCGGCCGGTCAGCTTGTCGTACAGGGAGAACTCGCCGGGCAGGTAGCCGACCCGGCGGTGGATCGCGACCGGATCGACTGTCGTCTCGATGCCGAAGACCGTCGCCCGGCCGCCGGTCGGACGGATGTGGTCGAGCAGCGTCCGGATCGTCGTCGTCTTGCCGGCACCGTTCGGCC
>DATAQF010000054.1:0-7258 GCA_036264795.1 Candidatus Limnocylindrales bacterium
TCGCTACGCGCGGCTCGACGTCGATCGAGGACATCGGCCCGGTCTCGCGGATCCGCTCCAGGAGCTCCTGGACGAGGGGCGCGTGGTTGCCGAAGGTCTCCGCTTCGTGGCGGCGCCGTGACCGGTCCCATGCGAGGCGATCCCAGGGGAGCTCTGCGGTCGGCACGAGGGAGAGGCCCTTGTTGTACGTCTCGTACAGGGCCCGATCCTCGTAGAGGAGCCCATCCGTGATCTCGCGGCGGTAGTCCGCGACGCGAGCCAGCAGAACGAGGTCATGGTTCCGGCCGGCGACGTCGATGGGGTCGAACTGGATCGATCCCAGCCGGTCGAAGACCGCCATGACGCCGCCCTTGTCACCGGGCAGCGAGCGCGGCGGCGCGAGGAGATGATGGAGAACGAGGAACCGGCGGGCGACCTCGGGCCGGATCGTCAACGGTTCGGGCACGACACCGATGGTAGGTGGGACGAACGTCAGGACGCGTCAGGTTTTGATGTGCTCGTCGCCGCGTCGGCGGGCGGACCGCTCGCGGCGTCGCCCGCTACGGCGCCCGCCAGCTGCGCCTCGAGCCGGTCCACGAACGGGATCTGCGTCGGCTTGAGCCGGCGCCGGGCTTCGTCCGGCCCGAACCACGCGATGCGGTCGATCTCGGCGAACTCCTGGTCGCGTCCGCTGCGCGGCGGCCAGGTCATGACGAACGTGTTCGAGTGCGCCGTCGCCGGGTCGAGGTCGCCCTCGATCGCCCACGCGTGAACGACCTTTCCGCCCTTCTGGACGATCGTCCCGAGCGGGATCGGGTCGAGCCCGGATCCGTCGGGCGCGGGATGGCCGGTCTCCTCCTCGAACTCGCGCCGCGCGACGGCGAGGAGGTCGTCGGCGGCGTCCTCCGGCTCACCCTTGGGGATCGTCCAGTGGCCCTCGTCGCGTTTCGTGAAGAACGGCCCGCCTGGATGGCCGAGGAGCACTTCGAAACGCTGCGCCGATGATCCGGAGCGCTGCGGGCCATCGGCCGTGCGGCGGTAGAGGACGAGTCCGGCGCTTCGTCGAGTGGCCATGGCGACCCATCGTACGGATCATTCGCGGCTGCGATGCGCCTGCAACTCCCTCGTCGGACCGGGCGGTCGAGCCGTGACGAGGCTGCGTGGAAGGTGTGACGGAGCATTTCACCGGAAGGAGACCGCAATGCCCGACATCTCCCTGCCGGAGATCCACCTGCCGGACGTCAAGCTGCCGGACGGACTCCGCGACATGAACCGCCAGGACATCCAGAACGCGATCGGTGACGCCCGCGACCGCATCCCGAGGCGTATCGACATGCCCGACATCGACCTCTCGAAGGTCCAGCTGCCGCGATCCCTGGAAGGTCGCCTGCCGAAATCGGTCGAGGACCGCCTCCCGATCAAGCGCCGCCGCAATCCGATCCTGCCCGTCGCGGCCTTCCTCGCCGTCGGAGCGATGTGCGCCGCGGCCTGGTGGCTGATCACCTCGCCGTCGGCGAGCACCCGCGTCCGTGAGACCGTCGACCGGTGGCGCTACAAGCTGACCGGAAGCGGCACGGACGTCGTCCTCTACGACGACGACGGGAACCTCACCAGCCTGCTGCCCGAACCCGACCATGCCGGCCCGAAGGCCGAGCCCCGCCCGTGGCCCGAGACCTACGAGAGCGTCGGCGAGACGGTCAAGTCCGGGAACGGCTCGACGGTCGAGCACCCCGCCTCCGTCTGACTCCCGACGTAGCGGCGGCGGCCGGATCCCCGGCGGGGGAGGACGCCGCCCCGATCGCCGACCGATCGCCGTCGCGCCTTGGTATTGTCGATTGATGCCGATCGACGTACGGGCCATCCGCGACGACGAGATCGTCCCGTGGCTGGATGCGATGAGCACGGGGTTCCTCGACCGGCCCGACGTCGCGAAGATCGCGGAGGAAGTCCGGCCCCACTGGGACCTGTCGCGCAACCTCGCGGCGTTCGAGGCGGGGCGGATCGTCGGAACGTTCCGGAGCTGGGCCACGGAGCTGACCGTGCCCGGGCTCGCCCAGGTCAAGGCGAGCGCGGTGACGGGCGTCGGCGTCTTGCCGACCCACCGCCGGCGCGGGATCCTCAGCGCGATGGCGGCCGCCGAGCACGATGCCGCCCGGGCGCGCGGCGAGCTCGTCGCGATCCTGTACGCCGCCGAGTACGGGATCTACGGGCGCTTCGGATACGGCCCCGGGCTGACGACGGCGACATGGACGCTCGACGCCCGGACCACCGGCTTCCACCCGATTCGCGGCGATGCCGGCACGCTCGAGCTGATCGAGCCCGACACAGCCGGTGAGGCGACCGCGCGGACCGTCTTCGAGGAATCTCGGCGGCGTCGGCCGGGCGAGGTGTGGCGGCGCCCGATCACATGGCTCGCCGACTTCGGCCGGGGCGGAACCGGGTGGGGACCCGCCTGGAAGGGCTTCGTGGTCATCCACCGCGACGACGCCGGAAGCATCGACGGCTTCGCCCGCTACCACGTCGAGGAGCGCTGGGAGCAGCGGCTCCCTCGGAACGTTCTCCTCCTCGACGATCTCCACGCTCTGACCGATGCCGCCTACGCGGCCCTCTGGCGCTTCGTGGGGTCGATGGACTGGGTCGCGACCGTGAAGGCGGAGCGGCGTTCGCCGACCGAACCATTGCCGTGGCTTCTGACGAACGCTCGGGCTGCGGTCCCGTCGGACGTGGGCGAGGGGATGTGGGTCAAGCTCCTCGACCTCGCGGCGGCCCTCGAGGCTCGGACGTACGAACGAACCGGATCGCTCGTCCTCGAGATCGTGGAACACGACGGGCCGAAGGGGGAGCGCCGGACGCGGCTCCTCCTCGAGGCCTCGCCCGACGGCGCGCGGGCCGCGGCCACGGATCGTTCGCCCGAGCTGACGGTCGACGCGTCGGCGATCGGCGCCGCCTACCTCGGCGGCTCGCGCCTCCACGACGCGGTTCTCGCCCACGGCTGGGACGAGCATCGACCGGGTGCCCTTGCCACGGCCGACGCGCTCTTCGCGACGCTCGACCCGCCGATGGCCACGACGTTCTTCTGAGGCAGAGCTCAGCTCACGTCGATGCGCTGGCGCCCCGTCGACTCCGGGGAGGCCCGGTCCTCTGCGTCGTCGATCCGATTGATCCAGAAGTCGACGATCGACCGGATCCCGAGCAGCTCCTCGCGCCCGGCGTTCCGGAAATGGCGGCTCGCCTCGGGCGGCATGATCCGGTCGAGCAGGTGGCGGCCGCGCTCCCGATAGCGGCTCCGGCCCTCGATCCGGCCCAGCCGCGTCTCCAGCTCGCGTAGGCGCTCGTCCGCCGACAGCTCGTCGCCGGGCAGGCCCGCCGACGGACTCGATCGCGGTCGGCGGCTACGTGCGGCCGCTCGGTTCTCGGATCCCATGCCCGTCTCGTTCATCGCGTGCCTCCTGTTGCGCTGGCCCTGGACGTGGTCTCGAATTCGATCCGCAGGATGCCGTCGTTCATCGTCGCTCCCTTCGTCGGAACGTCGATCAGCGCGCGCGGCAGCACGAGCGTTCGCCGCCAGGCGCCGACCTGGAGCGCGAGCTCGTCGCCGTCGCGCGAGAGGCCGATCTCCTTGCGGCTGGCGAACGGCAGGGCCACCTCGAGGAAGGTTGCGCCCTTCTCGCTCCGGACGCGGTACGGCCGGCCGCGATAGAAGAACGACGTCGGATCGTCCTTGCCGAACAGCGCCGTTCCCAGCTCGGTCAGCCCATCGACGCCGAGCATCTCGCGGTCGAAGAACGGGACGGTCCGCACGGGGACGGGCGCGAACTGCCGTTCGACCTCGGGCAGGTAGGTCTGCTGGGTCCTGCGCAGCCCGGCAAAGTACCCGCCGACCTCCGCCGGCAGCACGCGGTTGCAGACCACGAGATCGCTCGGATACCCGAACAGGTGGAAGTAGGTGAACGAGCGCTGTGCCTCGGCGATCGCGAGCTTCTCGAGACCGAGGACGATCCGGACGGAGGAGCGTTCCGGATCGGCGAGCAGACGGTGGACCTGCTCGAGTCGCTTGAGGAGCCGCTCGGCGGCGGCGAAGACCTCGTCGCGCGGGATCGGCACGCCGATCATTCGCTCGAGAACCGGCCGGCTCATCCTTGTCACCCGACGCCCGATCGGGGCGATCCGGTCGAGCCACCAGCGGCTCGCCTCCGGCAGCGAGAGGAGTCGGAGGGTCTCGCCGGTCGGGGCGGCGTCCACGACGATGACGTCGTACTTCGCGGATTCGACGTGATCCGCGATCCACAGCAGGTTTCCGAGCTCGTCCATCCCGGGGAGAACGGTCATCTCCTCGGCCATGACCGCGTCCAGGCCCCGCCAGCTGAAGAGCTCGGCCATGTACGTCTGGATCGTTCGCCAGTATCGCGAGATGTTGAAGTAGACGTCGGGCTCCTGGCCCCAGAGGTTCGGCGCGATCTCGCGCGGCTCGGGGCCGAGGCGGACGCCGAAGGCGTCGGCGAGGCTGTGGGCGATGTCGGTCGACAGGACGATCGTCCGCGCACCACGCTGGGCGCTGAGCAGCGCCGTGGCGGCCGCGACGCTCGTCTTGCCGACGCCGCCCTTGCCCGTGTACACGAGGATCCGGGTCACCGTTCGTCCTGTCGTGCGCGCAGCTTCGGAGATTCGATCGAGGCCGGTGTCGGCGACGATCGGGGGGCCGGCGTCGAGCGTAGCGACCACGACCGAATCTGTCCGGCGCGACCGCCGCGCGGGCGTGACAACTGCCCGACAGGCGCGTGCCCGGGCGTGCCGTCAGATGGCGACGGGTCGCCGTCCGGAGGGCCGCTCGCCCCGCCCGCCCGTCCCGGGAGGTCAGCGGAAGAATTCGCGAAGGTCGTTCGCCGAGCAGGTGTTGTTCAGGCAGCCGAGACGCCAGGAGTCCTGGATCGTCCGCAGGAGCGAGTAATGGTTGTGGGGGATCGCCGAGATGAACCGGCCCTTCTCTCGAGGCGAGATGACAAGGGTCGCAACCCGGCCCCCGCCGCCCAGGCTCGACGAGCCTTCGTCCCAGGTGATCACGAGGAGGCTGTTCGCGAAGGACGTTCGCCCCGTGATCCGCGGCACGAACGCGCGGAGGAACGCGTCGCCCTGGGCGATCGAGCCATCGTGCATGTCGTTCGCCATGTTCGGAACGATGAGCTCGAAGTTCGCTGCGATCGGGCTGAACGTCGACAGGCGAGTGATCTTCGAGCAGCGCAGCGAGCTCCGGGCGATATTGGTGAAGCTGATCGCCGGCTCGTGCTTCCGCGCGTACCAGCCGGGTGCGCCGAGAAGATCCACACGGCCGTAGGCAGAGCTGACCGTCGAGCAGGTCCGCGGCAGATCCTGGGCGTAGACGTGCCACGTCTTGCCTCCGGCCGCCATCTGATCGGCGAGGTTCCGGGCCGCGATGTTGTGGATGCCGTCGTCGTGGACGCCGAACGTGGATCCGGCCCACAGCGCGAGATAGTTGGGCTCGGAGGGGTGGCCAACCGCGGTGTAGTTCGTCGCCAGGCCGTAGTGGCGGATCAGGAAGTTGATGTACGGCGCCTGGGCGTTTCCGACGATCGAGCCGAACTCGTGGTTCTCCATGACGATCACGTAGATGTGGTCGAAGCGCGGCATGGAGGTCGCCGCCTCGGCCGAAGGGGCGGCGCCGGTCAAGGGCATCGCGACGGTCGCCAGGACGAGGCCGAGCCAGGACGAGGCGAGGCGGATGAGGCGGCGTGACGGGCGGTGGGCCGGCATGGAGCCCTCCTTCTGACTGGGGAGGCGAGGGCGGCGCGCGTCGCGCCTTGCGGGCACGACCACTCTGTCGCCTTGCCGGCCATGCGTCAAGCCGGGGGCCGGCGAGGGTGGTCGTTGACGCTTCGACGGTTAATTCCGATAATGTCACTCGGGATTACGAACGACCCCTGCCTGCGCCCGACGGCGCCCCTCCGGAGACCTCATGACCGCGACGCGCGACCTCGTCGCCGACCAGCGAGAGCAATTCGCTTTCCACGACAACATCGCCTACCTGCGCGAGACGAAGCGCGGCTTGACCCGGGCGACGGTCGAGGAGATCAGCGGCTTCAAGAACGAGCCCGACTGGATGCTCCAGTACCGGCTCCGCGCCTTCGACCACTTCATGAAACGGCCGCTGCCGACGTGGACGGATGGTCTCGACCGGATCAACTTCGACAACATCGTCTACTACCGCAAGCCGTCCGAGCGCGAAGAGAAGTCGTGGGACGACGTGCCCGATCAGATCAAGGCGACGTTCGAGCGTCTCGGCATTCCCGAGGCGGAGCGGAAGTTCCTCGCCGGCGTCGGCGCGCAGTACGACAGCGAGGTCGTGTACCACTCCGTCAAGGAGGAGCTTTCGAAGCTCGGCGTGGTCTTCATGGGCACCGACCAGGCACTCATCGAGTACCCGGAGATCTTCCGCAAGCACTTCGGGACCGTCGTCCCGGCCGAGGACAACAAGTTCTCCGCGCTCAACTCCGCCGTGTGGTCCGGTGGGTCGTTCGTCTACGTTCCGAAGGGCGTCGAGGTCCCGCTGCCGCTCCAGGCCTACTTCCGGATCAACGGCGAGAACACGGGCCAGTTCGAGCGGACGCTGATCGTCGTCGACGAGGGCGCCAAGGTCCACTACATCGAGGGCTGCACGGCGCCGATCTACGCGACCGAGTCGCTCCACGTCGCCGTCGTCGAGGTCGTCGCGCTGCCGGGAAGCAAGGTCCGCTACACGACGATCCAGAACTGGTCGAACGACGTCTACAACCTCGTCACGAAGCGGGCCCATGCGTACGAGAACTCGACGGTCGAGTGGATCGACGCGAACACCGGCTCACGCAAGACCGTGAAGTACCCGTCGATCTACCTGCGCGGCGAGAACGCGACGGCGGACATCATCAGCGTCGCGGTCGCCGGCAAGGGTCAGCACCAGGACACCGGCGCGAAGGCCGTCCACCTCGCGCCGAACACCCGCTCCCGAATCGTCTCGAAGTCCGTTTCGAAGGACGGCGGCCGGGCGACGTACCGCGGCCATCTGAAGGTGTCGCCGGGTGCCACGAACGTCGTGGCCAGCGTCCGCTGCGACGCCCTCATGCTCGACGACATCAGCCGGAGCGACACCTACCCGTACATCGACATCCAGGAAGACGACACGACGATGACCCATGAGGCCACCGTCGGAAAGGTCAGTGCGGAGCAGGTCTTCTACCTGATGAGCCGCGGCCTGACGGAGAACGAGGCGACGAACCTGATCGTCCAG
>DATAQF010000145.1:0-4813 GCA_036264795.1 Candidatus Limnocylindrales bacterium
CGCGGACGCGATCGACCTTGTAGAACCGCTCGAAGATGCGACCCTGGTCGGCCCTCGAGATCCCGACACCGTGATCCTGGACCGACAGGAGGATCTCGTCGCCGGCCGGCCGAACCGCCACGATCACCTCTCCGCCATCGCCGCCTTCCTCCTCGGTCCGGTTCCCGAATTTCAGGGCGTTGTGGAGGAGGTTCACGACGACCTGCCCCAGCCGCGCCTCGTCGCCCCGGACCGGCGGCGTGCGCTCCGGAACGTCGAGGACGAGCCGAAGACCCTGACGCTCCGCGAACAGCCGGAGCCGATCCATCGCCTCCGCGGCGACCCGCCCGAGATCGACGTCCTGGAGCAGGACGAGCGGTCCCCCGCTCTCGATCCGGGCGAGATCCAGGAGCTCGTTCACCATCTGGACGAGATGGCCCGTCTCGACCTCGATCTTGCCGATCCGGTCGCGCATCCGCTGGGGGACGCCCGCGCCGGCGGCCTCCGCCTCTCGGGCAAGGGTCTCCGCGAGCAGACTGACGGTCGACAGCGGCGTCCGCAGCTCGTGCGAGAGGTTGTCGACGAACTCCGCCCGGATCTGCTGCAGGCGGCGCAACTCGGACACGTCCTCGAGCACGATCCAGAGGCCGGCGACCGGCGAGCGCCGGGCACGAATGATCAGGGTCGGCCCATCGGCTCCGGCGAGGCGGAACTCGCCCTGCGCGGAGCCGGTCGCCACCGCGGTGGCCACGACCTCCTCGACCCGGCTGTCGACGAACGTCTCGAGGGCGGTTCGGCCCACGATCGACCCTGCCGCTCGCCGGAGCAGGATGTGCGCGGCCGGGTTCGCCAGCTCCACTCGTTGACGTTCGTTGAGTCGCAGGATCCCGACCCCCATGAGGTCGGCGAGGTACGACGAGTTCCGAACCTGCTGGTCGAGCTCGAACTCGCTCGCCTCGAGGCGCTCGCGCATCCGGCGGACCAGGATCGGCACCTCCGAGGTCGGCGCCGATGAGCCGTCGTTGGCCGACGCACCACCGAGCACGGCATCCCGCGCCGCCTCGAGCTCGCGACCGCGGTCGAGGGCCACGCCGATGGCCACGGCAAGCGCGATGGCGAGCAGGCCGAGGAAAGCGACGACGACCCAATCCATGCGGTCGAGCATCGCACAGGCGCCCCGTGCCGGGTACCCTGTTGCCGTCCGCCGAGGATGGATGGCGAACCGAGCCGCAGCATCGGTTTCGTCGAGCGATCCGACGACGGCGGACCGCGGCCGACCGCTGACCCGGTCGACGCTCAGGCGATGGAGGGAACCCCGTGCGTCTTCGCCTCATCCCGCGCGACGAGCGCTTCTTCGACCTCTTCGTCGAGGACGCCGCGAACGTCCTCGGTGGCGCTCGCATGCTCGAGGCCATGCTCCGGACGTACGACGAGCCCGAAGCGCGCGCGGCCGACATCCGCGCCGCCGAGCATCGCGGCGACGAGATCAGCCACGAGATCGGCCACCGGCTCGAGGCGACGTTCGTGACGCCGTTCGACCGCGAGGACATCTATGCCCTGATCAGCGGCCTCGACGACGTGCTCGACCTGATCGAGGAGGTCAGCGACACGTTCGTCCTGTATCGGATCGAGGCCCCGACCGCAGTCGCCGTCGAACAGGCCACGATCGTCGTCAAGCAGGTCGAGCTCCTCCACGATGCCCTCGCCCATCTCCAGGGGTTCAAGGGCCTCGATCGCTACTGGATCGAGGTCCACCGGCTCGAGAACGAGGGCGACCGGATCGAGCGGGCCGCGATCGCCGACCTGTTCCTCGAGGAGAAGGACCCGATCACCCTCGTGAAGTGGAAGGACGTCTACGGCCTGCTGGAGGCCACGATCGACAAGGCCGAGGACGTGGCGAACATCATCGAGCGGATCACGATCAAGCACGCCTGAGGCGCGACCGTGCGCCCGCGCCTGCGACGGGTGGGCCGTTCGGGGTGATCACGGGCGCCGGGAGGCGGGTGCCGCTCAGTCCTCGGGACGGACGCGGGCGAGACGCTCCCCGGGCAGAGCGGCCAATGGGCGACCGCTCGGGCGACCGCGGTTGGGTCCGTTGCTCGGACGCGGCCCATCCGACCACGCCGGCCGCGGGCCGTTCGGTCGGGGACCATTCGGGCGCGGCCCGCTCTGCCGAGGGCCGTCGGACCAGGCCGGACGGGGTCCGTTCGGATGAGCTCCGTTCGCACGCGGCTCCGCGACCCGTGGCCCCGAGAAGCCCGGTCGCGGCCCGGCGGATCCGGGACGCGGCCCGTTCGGCCAACCGGCTCGCGGACCCGTCGGACGCGGCTCGTGCCCTCGCTGTGGGCGCGGTCCACGCGACGGCTGACCCCCGCCGGCGAAGGGTGCGACATGGCCGAACCCCTGGCCCGGCTGGTGCGGCTGATGGGGCTGCGGACGTCCGGGCCGGCCGCGACTCGCCGATCCTCGACCGCCGGCGGCGATCGACGCCGGGTGGGCGCCAGCGCGACGCGGGATGAGCTCGCCCATCGGTGCGTTGCGGGGCATCGGGCGCCCGCCGCCGGCCTGCGATCGCTGGCGAATCGGCTCGGGTCGGATGGAGCGGTCCGGCTCGAAACCCGGGATCACCTCGCTGGGGATCGGATGGCCGAGGAGCCGCTCGATGTCGCGCAGAAGCGGTGCTTCGTCGACGCACACGAGCGAGATCGCGTCGCCGGTCGCGCCGGCGCGGCCGGTTCGACCGATCCGGTGGACGTAGTCCTCGGCCACCATCGGCAGCTCGAAGTTGACGACGTGCGGCAGCTCCTCGATGTCGAGGCCGCGCGATGCGACCTCGGTGGCGACGAGGATGTTCGCCCGGCCGGCCTTGAAGTCGTCGAGCGCGCGGACCCGCTGGCCCTGGCTCTTGTTGCCATGGATCGCGGTCGCCCTGATGCCGTCCCTGAGGAGCTGCTCCGCGAGGCGGTTCGCGCCATGCTTCGTCCGGGTGAAGACGAGGGCCTGCTCGATCCGGCCGGTGCGGATCAGGTGGCTCAGGAGCTCCCGCTTCCGTTCGCGGTCCACGGGATGGGCGATCTGCGTCACGAGCGCCGTCGCCGTGTTGCGGGGCGTGACCTGGACCATCGCCGGGTCGCGGAGGATCGTGTTCGCGAGGGACCGGATGTCGTTCGAGAAGGTCGCCGAGAACATCAGGTTCTGCCGCTCGTGGGGGAGCAGCTCGATGATCCGGCGGATGTCGCGGATGAAGCCCATGTCGAGCATCCGATCGGCCTCGTCGAGGATCAGGAACTCGACGCTCGAGAGGTCGATCGTCCCCTGGCCGGCGTGGTCGAGGAGGCGGCCGGGGGTTGCGACGACGATCCCGGGGCCGGCGCGCAGGGCGCGGACCTGGGGCTCGAACCCGACGCCGCCGTAGATCGCGACCGACCGGATCCGGCGATGCGCGCCGTAGGTCCGGACGCTCTGCTCGACCTGGAGCGCGAGCTCGCGAGTGGGTGTGAGGACGAGGGCCTGGATCGGCGGGCGCGGAGCCTTGCCGCGGTCGCGGTCCGCAGGGGGGTTCCCCTTCGAATCGCCATTCCAGCCGGGAGTCCGGGCGCCGTTGAGGCGCTGGAGGAGCGGCAGGACGAAGGCGGCGGTCTTGCCGGTGCCCGTCTGGGCGCCGGCGAGCAGGTCTCGGCCGGCGAGGACGAGCGGAATCGCTTCGCGCTGAACAGGGGTGGGTTCGGTGTAGCCCTGGTCCGCGACGGCGCGGAGCAGCTCGGGCGTGAGCCCAAGGGTATCGAAGGACATGGGAAACGGTGACTCCTGACGGGGGCCCTCCCGCCCGATGGCGGGGCCCGGTCAGGGCACGGTTGGATCGGGATCGCGGTTTCGGGGACCGGGGCGCTGACCGGAGCGCCCATCGAACACGAGGAGCGAAGCGTACCGGATCGACGGCAATCGCGCCGTCTGCGATTGCGCGACCCGGCAGTCGGCGTCAGCCGCGCGGGTGACGATCGCTGCGGACGCTGGGTCGCGGCACGTCTCGCGCGCCGAACACGGCGCTCCACGGACCCAGCATGGTCGCGAACGTCGTGGCCGGGAACGCGTGACGGAGGACGAGGGCGTGGATTGCCCGCTCCAGGGACCGGCGCGCGACTGCGGGCATGGGCGCGCCCAGAGCGCCGAGCGCATCGCGGCGGGCCAGCTCCGACGAGACACGAAGGGCATCGTCCTCGTCGGGTCGCAGGCCCTTCGGCCAGGGTGGGCCTGAACGGCCGCCCGGCTCGGCCGAGGCAGCCGCGGCGAGACGCCGCAGGTCCGCTGCCGAAATCCGCTGAAGCGCGGCGATGGCCGCGACGACGGCAGGCCCGTTGGGGCCGTAGCGCGGCTGGTCGATCGCTGCGCTCCAGCCGCGGGTCAGCCGCTCGCGGACCCGGTCGCGGAACGGCGGCGAGAGGTGCTCGTCGAGGAACGGCCCGAGCACGATCTCCTGCGCGTAGCCGATCGCCGCATCGCGGATGGCCGCGTTCCAGCGGACGGCCCGTGGCAGGCGTTCGTGCACCTGCTTCTCGACGGCAGCGAGGGCCGCGGTGCGCTCAGGCGAGAGGAAACGCGAGATCGAGGCGACGAACGCCACCGGCGGCGTCTCCGCGAGACTGAGCCGATCGATCTCATCGGGGGTCAACCGCCCGACCCGCTCGAGGTGGCGCTCGAGCGCCTCGTCCCGATCGGCTGGACGCCGGCGAACCGGGCGAGCGGCCCCACGGAACGCCGCACCTGCCTGGCGTCGACCGGGCGGCGCCGGCGGCGCGGGGGTGATGCGGCCAGAGCCGCGGCGGCCGCGGCCCGG
>DATAQF010000240.1:0-14412 GCA_036264795.1 Candidatus Limnocylindrales bacterium
ACCTTGAGCCCCAGCTCCTCCACGGCTTCGGCCGTCATCAAGCTGACCATCCGGTGGGGGCCGGCGATGACCTCGACAATCGCCGCGACCCGGTCAGTCTCGATTCGCGTGACGATGCCCGGGAATCGATTGCGCGCCGACTGGGCGATGATCGGGCGGTCGGTCGAAGCCCTCCGGCGCTCGTCGAGTAGGCGCGAGATCTCAGCGATTTCGACCAGCCGCTGGCCACCCGCGGATCGGGTCACCTGCAGGCGCCCCTCGGTTTCCCAGCGGCGCAGGGTCTCGACCGTGACCTGGAGCATCTCGGCGGCCTGACCGACCCGGAGCCGGGTGCCGGCGTCTGCGCGCTTGCCTGCCATACCGCGAAGTATCCGCTGCCCAGGGGGATCATGCCTAGGAGTTTCGGCGCTCACCTACAGGAATGCCGGTCGACCCGCGGTCAAGCGTCGCTCGACGCCGCCCAGAGGTTGATGCCGCTCTCCGTCGCGTGGCCGTCGATCCGGGCGAGCTCGTCGGGGCTGAAGTCGAGGCGGTCGAGGGCGCCGAGGGTGTCGATCAGCTGCTCGACCGAGCTCGCCCCGACGACGGCGGCCGTCACCCGCGGATCGCGGAGAACCCAGGCGATGGCCATCTGGGCGAGGGACTGGCCGCGGTCGCGTGCGATGTCGTCCAGTGCCCGGACCTTGGCCAGGTTCTCGTCGCTCAGGAAATCGGACCGGAAGGAGCCCTTCGCGGTCACCCTCGAGCCCGCCTGGACGCCGCCGAGATAGCGGTCGGTCAGGAGCCCCTGGGCGAGCGGGCTGAACGCGATGCAGCCGACCCCGGTCTCGGCGAGGACCTCGAGCAGTCCGCCTTCGATCCAGCGGTTGAGCATCGAGTACGAGGGCTGGTGGATCGTCAGCGGGGTGCCGAGATCGGCGAGGATCGCCGCCGCGCGCCGGGTCCGCTCGGCGGAATACGACGAGATCCCGACGTAGAGCGCCTTGCCGGAACGGACTGCGGTGTCGAGCGCGCCGAGCGTTTCCTCCATCGGCGTGGAAGGATCGACCCGGTGGGAATAGAAGATGTCGACGTGGTCGAGGCCCATCCGCTTGAGGCTCTGGTCGAGGCTCGCGAGCAGGTACTTCCGCGAACCACGATCACCGTACGGTCCCGACCACATGTCGTAGCCGGCCTTGGTGCTGATGACGAGCTCATCGCGATACGGCCGCAGGTCCGACGCATAGATCCGCCCGAAGGCCTCCTCGGCGGCGCCATACGGTGGGCCGTAGTTGTTGGCGAGATCGAAATGCGTGATGCCGCGATCGAAGGCCGTCCGGACGATCGCACGCTGGACGGCGAGCGGCCGCTCTTCGCCGAAGTTCTGCCACAGCCCGAGCGAGATCGCGGGCAGTTCCAGACCGCTCCGGCCGACCCTCCGGTACGGCATCGAGCCGTAGCGGTCCTGGGCGGGGACGAAGGGCGGGCGTTCGGTCGGCGGCGCATCGGACATCTGATCGGTCCCCCTCGGGCGGCTTGGCGACCATGGTAGCGAGCGACATGCCCGGTGAGTCATCGGCGGCGCCGCTGTCCCTGGGCCCGCCCGAGGTTGGTCCGAACGCCATTGGCATTCTGCGCAGGCCCCGGACGTTGCACCTCATCATCGATCGCGGCCTTCCAGCACGCCGGCTGTACAGCCACACGGCCAAGCGTCCGCGAGCAGGCGTCAGGATCGGAACGGGGCGCCCAGGGTCATCGTCTCGGTTCGCCTCGCTGGGACCCGCTTCCTCCCGTTGACTCGATGTCCGGCTCCTGGTCGTCGCCCGGCTCGAGCTCCTCTGCGTCGGCGATGACCAGGTCCTCGAGGTCCTCAGCGCGGCTGACCACCCTGTCGGCCAGAGGAAGCTTCGACGGATGTCCCGTGGGCTCGGCGACGAAGTCCTCGTGCGCGGCTTTCGTGCGTTCAATCGCGAGGTCGATGGCGTGATCGAGGGAATCGTGATCATTCATGGATCAAGCGTGCGGGGGTCATCGATTGCGAGGGGCTGTGACGATGGCCAGCTCAGATGCCAGCCGCCTCGCAAACGCCGGGTCGAGCTTCCGGCCGGCGTCGCGGACGGTCGGATACCAGGCTGAGGGATGGCCTCAGCAGTCGAAGACCCACCAGCAGTTCGCGTTTCGCCGCCGCTGGTCGTCGAGCACGAGCTCCCGGATCGCCTCGGGAAGCTGCTCGCGTTGCCAGCGACACTCTCGGCGGCCGGCCTCCTCGCGCGCGCCTTCGGGAGCGGCCGCGCGGACGGCTCGGATGGCGTAGGCCGCCGCGCCGAGCTCGTGCTCGGCCACGTGTGCCACGGCCGCCGCCTGGCCGGCCGCGAAGGCCGCCTCTCGGGCAGGACCGGCCAGACTGCGAGCCGCCGCCATCGCGTGACCGCCCGCCGCGCGGGCCTGCGTCATGCCGATCTCACCTCGGGACCACGCCCGACCGAGCTCGAGCGCCCGGCGTGGCCGATCGTCGCCCGGCATCGCGTCTTCGAAATGGTTGAGGACGTGCTCGGCGCAGTCTGCCGCCCAGATCGCAAGCAGGCGATGCTCGTCGTCCCCGAGCGTGCCGCCACGGCGCACGGTGATCAGCCTCGGGTCGCGAATGTCGCTGAAGATCATGCTCGAAGGATCGCACCAGCTCGCCGAAGACCACGGACGAGGTCAGATCGGGGGCACGGCCGTCGGCTGAGCCGCAGGACCCATCGATGGCCGACGAAGAATCATGAGGAGCGCGCCCAGAACGATGATCGCGCCGACCCACTGGCGCGGGTCGAGCCGTTCACCCAGCAGCAGGGAACCGGCGGCCACGCCAAAGATCGGGATCAGGTAGAACGACACGGCGGCCAGTGCGGCCGGGACACGGCGGAGCGCCGTCAGATAGAGCCAATAGGCGCCGGCGTAGTACAGGACGCCCGAGGCCACCGCGCTCAGAAGCCCGAGCGGCGTGAGGTTCTCCGGTCGTACCGCGCCGCCCACCCGGGCGGCGGCGCCGACGACGATGACGGCAAAACCGAGGGCGTGGGCCTGCTGGGCGAAGACGACCTGGGCGGTCGAGTCCGAGGTCGCGATGAGGCGTCGGGCGATCACGGTGTATGCCGCGCAACACGCGACGCCTGTCAGGGTGAGGACAACGCCGTTCCATTGCCCACTGCTCGCCGGGTCGTAGATGACCAGAATCATCCCGACGACGGCGACCAGCGACAGGAACACGAGCGAGGGCGTGATCCGTTCGTGCAAGAACGTCGCGGCGAGAGCCAGGATCATCAGCGGTTCGGCCGCCCAGAGCAGGACCGCCAGGCTGGCGGTGATGGTGGCGAGGCCGAGCAGGCCGAGCGCGTAGGCGAGCCCGGGGTTCAGGATGCCCAGCCGGCCGAGCAGGACCGGGCTGCCGCGCAGCGACATGCCCTGGCGGCGCATGAGGATGCCCAGGACGACAAGGCTTGCTGCCAGTTGGATTGGCAGCAATGTGATCGCGGGCATCTCGTCGAGAGCGCGCTTGCTGATGACGGTTCCAACGCCCCAGGAGGCGGCGGCGAGCGTCAGGCCCAGAAGATCACCACGAGAGACGGAAGCGGTGGACACGGCGGGGCTCCAAGAACGACACGAGGGGTGACGAGCACGAATTCCGCCCGTGGTTCTCGTCATCGCAGCAGGAATAGCCGGGCACGCGCCGGGGGCTTCGCCGCGTTCGCGCCACCGTCAGGCGTTCGGCTGGAGAACAGGCAGGCCGCGTGCCCCCGGCACACCGATGGTCGGGGCGAAGGCGCCGGCGATCGTGCGGAACCGCTCGACTGCCTGGGCCTCGAGGAAGTAGTAGATGTTCGACGCCCGTCGCTCGGTCCGGACCCAACCGGCGTCCCGAAGGACCTTGAGATGATGGCTGACCGTCGGCTGGGCGACGTCGCAGCAGTCAGTGAAGTCGCAGGCGCAGACGCTCCCGGCCGCCGCGAGCTGGCGAAGGATCGCCAATCGTGACGGGTCCGCCGCAGCTTGGAGCAGGAGGACGTCGGGGTCGTTCGAGCGGGCCATGGCGCGCATGGTATTGACAACGGTCGATATTGGCAAGTATGAATACGCCATCGCCGCAGGCAGACCGCAGGAGATCAAGCCATGACGACCGAGATGATCCACGAAGAGGTGCGATCCCGCTACGCGGCAGCCGCGACCCAGGCTCGCGACGGGGGCTGTTGCACGGGCACTCCCGAGACGATCGGCGCGGGCCTCTATTCCGCCCTCGAGCAGGCCGAGCTGCCCGAGGCGGCCGTCCTGGCGTCGCTTGGCTGCGGCAATCCCATCGCGGTCGCCGAGCTCCACGAGGGCGAACGGGTACTGGATCTTGGTTCAGGAGGTGGCATCGATGTGCTCCTGTCGGCCAAGCGCGTTGGCCCGACTGGCCGCGCGATCGGGCTCGACATGACCGACGAGATGCTCGCCCTGGCTCAGCGCAATGCCGCCGAGGCGGGCGCGACGAACGTCGAGTTCGTGCGCGGTCACATCGAAGACATCCCGCTGCCGGCCGAGTCGGTCGATGTGGTCATCAGCAACTGCGTCATCAACCTGGCTGCCGACAAGCCGGCGGTCTTCCGGGAGATCGCCCGGGTCCTGCGACCCGGCGGGCGGATGGGCATCACCGATATCGTCGCCGAGGACCATCTGACACCAGAGGAGCGGGCGGAACGGGGGTCGTTCGTCGGCTGCATCGCCGGCGCCCTCTCCTTCTCCGAGTTCCGGGATGGTCTTGCCGCGGTCGGTCTGTCAGAGATCACGCTGACGACGACCCACGCCGTCGCGGACGGCATGGTCAGCGCCATCGTCAAGGCCACCAAGCCAGGCGACGCCAGGCCCTCGGTGGATCTCTCGCCTCGTGCATTGCCGCTCGTCGAGGCGAGCTGCGGCTGTGGCTCAGACGGCTGCTGTTGACCCGACCTGCTGGTCCCAGGCATCGGCAGCGACCTGGATCGGATCCCACGGGGAGCTGACGGGCGGCGTATAGCTCAGGTCGAGGTCGCACAGGTCGGGCACGCTGGCCTGCTGGTGCAGACCAGCCGCCGCGATATCGATCCGCTTCGCGACTTCGGCCTGCCAGTGCCCGACGATCTGAACGCCGAGCAGACGCTTCGTCCGCGAATCGCCGATGACTCGGATGGAAAGATCGCGGGCGCCTGGGTAGTAGGGCTTGTGGTCGGGGACGACGGTCGTCACCGTGGTCGCTCCGAAGCCGGCGGTCTCGGCCTCACGTTCCGACAGGCCCGTCCGAGCGGCGGCGAGGTCGAACACCTTGACGACCTGCGTACCAACCGACCCTCGAAAGATCACCCGGCCGCCTGCCGCGTTCCCGCCGGCGACCCGTCCCTGCTTGTGCGCCGTGGTTCCGAGCGGGAAGTACCCTGGCCGCTCGAGGACGGCATGCCATGTCTCGACGCAGTCGCCGGCCGCAAAGACGTTGGCGGCGCTCGTCTCCATGGAATTGCTCACGCGGATCGCGCCGGTGTCTCCCAGTGCGATGCCGGCGGACGCCGCGAGCTCGGTGTCCGGACGGATGCCGGCGCCGAGGACGACCACATCAGCCGACACGTGGCGCCCGTCTGCGACCCGCACGGTCAGCCGGTTGGCGTGCATGTCGATGCGGTCGACGGCTCCGCCGGTCATCACCGCGACGCCGTGATCCTCGAGCTCGGTCCGAAGGAGGCCCCCGAGCTCCGGGTCGACGGTCGGCAGGACGGCCGGGGCACGGCCGACCAGGGTCACCTTGATGCCGCGCCGCGTCAGGGCGTCGGCCATCTCGACCCCGATATAGCCACTCCCGATGACGATCGCGTCGACCGGCGGTCGTTGGTCGAGACGCCTGCGCAGCTCGATGCCGTCGGTCATCGTGTGGAGGACGTGGACGCCGTCGTGGTCGACACCGGCGATTGGCGGGCGCACGGGGCGAGCGCCCGTGGCGACGATCAGACGGTCGTACGGAATCGTCGTTGTCCGCCCGCCGGCTTCGACGTCGACGACCTGCCGACCGACGTCGATCGCGTTGGCGCGGTGACCGAGGAGGACCTCGATGCCTCGGTCGGCGATCTCCGATTCCCCACGATGAGCGAGGCTGCGCCACTCGTCGACCTCCCCGCTGACGAAGAACGGCAGCCCGCAGATGCTGAAGTTGAGGAAGGCATCCGCGACCACGATCGTGATCTCGAGCGCGGGGTCGGTCAGGCGGGCCCGAAGGGCGGCCTCCGTCCCGGCATCGCTTCCCCCGATGATCAGGAGCCTCGTCATTCGGGCACGAGTTCCGCCAGGAGTCCGCGGACGCGCTGCTCGATGTCGTCCCGGATCGGGCGAATGTCAGCGACCGGCTTTCCGGCTGGGTCGTCGAGCTCCCAGTCGACGTAACGCTTGCCCGGGTAAACCGGGCACGCGTCGCCGCAGCCCATCGTGACGACGATGTCGGCGGCACGGACGATCTCGTCTGCCCACGGCTGGGGGAGCTCGTGGCTGATGTCGATGCCTTTCTCGGCCATCGCGGCAACAGCTGCTTCGTTGAGCGAGGCAGCCGGCTCCGAGCCACCGGAGAAGACGTCGACCCGGTCACCCGCCAGGTGACGCATCCAGCCCGCCGCCATCTGAGACCGTCCCGCGTTGTGGACGCACAGGAAGAGGACGCTCGGGTTGAGGCCGGTGGCCGGCGACTGAAGCCGAACGAGGGCCCGCAGCCGTTCATTGGTGAGTCGCTCGACCAGCACCGGCACCCAGGTCGTGATTCGGGCGTTGGGGATGATGATCTCCAGCGATTCGGTCAGAAATCGCTCGATCGTCTCGACATTCATTCGGCCCTTCCACTGGCGCTGCAGCGCGGCCGATGACTGACGGATCTGGAGGCGCTCACCGACGGTCAGGTCCTCGATCGACAGGGACGACCGTTCAGGCGTGGGTGAGTAGTCGATGCTCATCGTCGTCTCCTCCGTTGGATCTGATGCGGGTTTGGAGCGTAGACTCTCAAGTGGCTTGAAGGTCAAGACCCCTGATGGGCATCGCCAAACCGGACGGCGATGCAGGCTTGACCTTCGACCGACTCGAGGGTCTAGCCTTCAACCGTGAAGATTGCAGAGCTCGCTCGGCGGGCGGGCGTAGCCCCGTCCGCCGTCCGCTGGTACGAGAGCCAGGGTGTCATCCCCGAGGCCCAACGAGCCAAGAACGGCTACCGCGACTACGCGGATGTCGACGTCGCACGGCTCCGGCTCGTGGTCTCACTGCGGCGTCTGGGTCTCACACCGGAGGACGCCGGTCGGTTGGCCCATCTGTGTCTCGAGCGCGGCGCCGTGGATCTCGACCTGGCACCGTTGCTCGCCGACCAGCGGGCCGCGATCGCTCGGCAGCGGGATGACCTCAGCCGCCTCGAAGCGGAGCTGCTCGACCTGGAGATGACGATTGCTGCGGGCGGCCGCGCGAGCAGGACCGTCCGCCCGAAGTCGGCGCCCATTCGTGTGCTGTTTGTCTGCACCCACAATTCGGCCAGGAGCCAGATGGCCGAAGCCCTGCTGAGCCGGTACGGCGGGGGCGACTTCGAGGTCTTCTCGGCCGGTACCGAGGCGACCGGCGTCAATCCCTTCGCGGTCCGCGTCCTTGGCGACCTCGACATCGACTGGACTCAGGCGCGGAGCAAGACGATCGAGCGGTTTCTCGGCGAGCGGTTCGACTATGTGGTCACGGTCTGCGATCGGGCGAAGGCCACGTGTCCGGTGTTCCCGGATTCGATGAACACGCTCCACTGGGGCATCGACGACCCATCGGACGTCGAGGGATCCGACGAACACAAGCTGGCGGCATTCCGTCGAACCCAGGCAGAGCTGTCCGCGAGGCTTCGCCCATTCATCGAGGTCGCTCTGCGAGCGGCCGGCCGCCCACTGCAGTCGTCCGTCGGCGGTTGAGAGCGCACGCCGCCGAATTCATCGGCACATTCGCTCTCGTCTTCTTCGGCTGTGGGGCGATCGCCAACGGCCTTTCGCCGACCGCGGTCGCGCTGGCCTTTGGTCTCGTGATCGCGGTCATGATCTACGCCTTCGGCCACATCTCGGGTGCGCATTTCAACCCGGCCGTGTCTCTGGGGTTCGCGGTCGGCCGGCATCTGCCGTGGTCGACAGCCGTCACCTATGCGGTGGCTCAGATCGCCGGTGCTGTCGGTGGGGCCTTCGCACTTCGCCTGACGCTGGACCAGGCCGTCGAGCTCGGTGTCACCCGCCCCGCAGGGTCGGACCTCCAGGCCTTCAGCTGGGAGGTTGCTCTCACCTTCTTCCTGATGCTCGTGATCACGTCTGTTGCCACCGATATCCGAGCGGTCGGGCAGGCGGCAGCCCTGGCGATCGGCGGAACGGTCGCCGTCGGGGCGCTCGTCGGCGGGCCGATCAGCGGTGCGTCGATGAACCCGGCTCGGTCGCTTGGACCCGCCCTCGTGTCCGGCGACCTGACCGGTCTATGGATCTATCTCGTGGCGCCGGCAGTGGGCGCGATCGGCGGCGCCCTCGTCTATCGCCTCATTCGCAACCCCGAGCAACGGTGACGAATTCGAGAGCGCCACGGAGCAAGTCCATGAACGCCGCCATCGGCGACGTTCATGGATGGACCTGGGAGGCGTAGCCGAGGTCGAGCCGGATCGACTCCATCAGCCAGAACGCCACGTCTGTCGTGAAGACGTCGGCCGCGCCGAGCACGCCGGTGTACTTCTCGATCACCGGCTGCGCCGCCGCGTCGCTCACGGCGCCCAGATACGCCTTGACGCCCGCCCAGACGTTCGCGCCGTACTTCGCAAAGATTGGTGTGGGGTCGTACGTCGCGAGCGTCGTGCGGATGTTGGCGTCGAGATCTGCCATGTATTGCTGGTGGACGACGACGTCATCGCGCGTGCCCAGCCGGCCAAGGTGGCCACTGACGAGGTGCTTCCACGGATAGGTCAGCGCGTTCGCCGGCATCGCCACGTACCCGGGGATGTCCTCGGACAGGTTGACGACGGAGACGGGCACCCAGCCCGCATTCACGATGTCGATCATGATCAGGGTGTCGTGATCGGGCAGGTGCGCGATGCTGTTGCCCGGCGTGTGATTCGGACCGTGGTAGGCGAGCTCGATTCGCTCGCCGCCGATCTCGAGCGTCCGCGTGTCCGCGAACGTCTCCTCCGGCGCGGGCCGGGCCGGGTCGTCGTCGCGCAGCAGCAGCCGCCGCGTCTCCTCCTGCCCGATCCGCACGACGTCCTTGCCGAACAGCGAGGACGCACCGACGTGATCGGCATGGTGATGCGAGTGGACGAGGTAACGGACCTTGTTGCTGACGCCGTCCGCAGATGCACTCTCGTCGATCGCTCGCTGCAGGTTGTGGCCGATGGTGGGCGGCGCGTCGAACAGGACGACGCCGTCCTGGGTCGTGAGGAACGCAGCCTGGTAGACGCCGTCGGTCACCCAGTACAGGTTTCGCTCGACTCGACCCGCGTAATAGCCCCGCTCATTCAGGGCCGGCCCGAACGCGGACTCCGGGACCGGTGCGTATTCGGGGAGGGTTGCGGCGGCCTGAGAGGGGAGCGTGTGCGTGGTCATCGGTTTCTCCTGTCATTGACGCGAGGCCAGCGCCGGATGCGCCAGCGCCGGATCGGCATGGACCAGCTGTCGCGTCGTTGTAAAGAGCCGCGACGGAACGCCGATTGGCGGTCCCCCGGCTGTCCGAACATCGGCGCTACGCGGCTGGATTGAGTTGCTGGATGAGCGTCAACCGGTCGTAGTAGTACCGCTCCTCGGCGATCGTTCCGGCGGAGCTCACGCGGTAGAACGCAGCCATCCCGAACTCCACATGTCGACCGGTTGGTGGGATGGGGTCGCGACCAGGCAGCTTCGCCGGGCCCGTTGAGGTGCCGCTGCCGACCAGCTCCGCAGCGACAAAGTCGCCTTCGGCGGCGATCCCGAGCAACCGGAACTCGAAATCCGGCATCGACGCCAGGAAGTTCGCAATCTCGTCGCGGCGCGCTTCGATGCCTCGGATCGGAGTCGAGAACAACGGGCTGCGAAAGACGATGTCGGGATCGAGCAGGTCCGTCGTCGCGCCGGCGTCGTGGGTGTTCCAGGTTGCGATGAACGCCCGGACGACGTCGGCGGAGCTTCCCAGGCCGCTCACCACGCCCAAGGCAGCTTGACCCCGCCGACCTGGCTCAGAATGGCCGCGAGGTCCTCGAAGGCCCACTGCTCGCTGATCTTGCCGGCGTCATTGATCCGGTAGATGTCGACGGCGTCCCAGTGCACCGGGTCGCCGGTTGCCGGGATGCCGAGCAGGTTGCCCGTGTGCTGCGCTGTCACCACGAGGCGCAACGCCACGAGGTCATCGCTGGCGATGACGTCCTGGACCTCGGCATTGACGTTGGAAAGGGCGCCGATGAACCCGCCGAGGATCGGGACGATCGTGTCGACCCCCGTCACCGTCCCGAGCGTGCCGCCGTGCCAGGCGATGTCGTCGGTGAAGAAGTCGCGTGCGCGTTCGGCATCCTGGCCGGTGAAGACGCTTTCCACGAAGTCCCGCGCAATCGCCACCCGCTGGTCGGTCGAGGTTGTCTGCATCATGTCGATTTCCTTCTGGCGGTAGGTCTGATCGCCTCGATCGTGAGTGGCCGACCGGACGGATCGCATCCGGGGATTCCGTAGTTCGGCACCCCAGTGGCATGCTGCTATCGATGACATCCCTCAAACCGCCGCTGCCGATGCCCGTGACCGGCTCGCGATCCGAGGAGCTGGTCGGACGCGACCGTGAGCGAGAGGTCCTCGAACGGGTCCTGGCATCGGCGCGGATCGGGCGTGCCGCTGTCCTCGTCGTCCGTGGCGAGCCCGGTGTGGGCAAGACGGCGTTGCTCGACGCCGTCGCCGCGGGAACGGAGCTCCACGTTCTCCGGACGGTCGGAATCGAAGGCGAAGTCGAGCTTCCGTTCGCCGCGGTGCAGCAGCTCTGCGCGCCGATCCTCGAGCTTCGGACCCGCCTCCCGGCGCCGCAGCGGCTCGCCCTGGAGGTCGCGTTCGGTCTCAGCACTGGGCAGCCACCGAACGCGTTCCTGATCGGGCTTGCGATTGTCGGCCTGCTGTCCGAGGCCGCCGCGGAGCGACCACTGTTCTGCATCGTCGACGACGCTCAATGGCTCGATCGAGCGTCAACCGCCGCTCTATCCGTCGTCGCGCGGCGTCTCTCCGCCGAGCGAATTGCGCTCGTCTTCGCCATGCGTGAGGTGGGTGGCCCTGCCGCCGGTCTGCCCGAGCTGGAGGTCCGCGGCCTGGGCCATCGGCACGCGCGGGCCCTTCTCGAAGCTGCGCTCCCTGCGCCCATGGACGGGCTCGTCCTGGAGCGGGTGATCATCGAGACCCGCGGAAACCCACTGGCGCTGCTCGAGCTGCCCCGGCGGATGTCGCCAACGCAGCTCGCGGGCGGATTCGGGTTGCCGGCCGCGGTTCCCGTTCACGCCGGCATCGAGGACAGCTTCAGGACCTGGTTCGCGGCGCTCCCGGACGATGCCCGCCGGCTGGTGCTCCTGGCGTCGGCCGACCCGACCGGCGATGCGGCGCTCGTCTGGCGTGCGGCCAGGGCCCTGGGAATCGGAGAGTCGGCCGCGCTTGCAGCTGAGTCGGAAGGGCTCGTGGCCTTCGACGGGGCGGTCACATTCCGACATCCGCTGGTCCGTACTGCCGTCTATCGCGCCGCCGGGGCCGACGAGCGCAGCCAGGCCCATCGTGCGCTTGCAGCATCGATCGATTCGAACGTCGACCCGGATCGGCGGGCCTGGCACCGCGCGCAGGGCGCGACGATGCCCGACGAGCAGATCGCAGCCGAGCTGGAGGGGTCGGCCGCCCGCGCCCAGGCGCGAGGAGGCTCGGCCGCCGCTGCGGCATTCCTGGAGCGGGCCGCGGCGCTGACGATCGACCCAGCGCTGCGGGCCGGGCGGACGCTCGCGGCCGCCCGGGCACGCCATCTGTCAGGCGGCCTCGACGATGCGCTCGCGCTCGTCGTGAGCGCGGAGGTCGGCCCGCTCGACGAGTTCCAACGCGCCAACGCCGAGGTCCTCAAGGCACGGATCTTCTTCGCCGCCGATCGCGGCAGCGAGGCGCCGGCCCTTCTCCTCGCCGCGGCGGAACGGTTCGAGCCGCTGAACGCCAGTCTCGCTCGCGAAACCTACCTCGACGCCCTCACGGCGGCGCTGTTCGCGGGCCGGCTGGGGGGCGAATTCGACGCCGAACATGTGGCTCGGGCGGCGCAAAGCGCGCCACATGCGCCTGCTCTCGCGCGGGCCGCGGACCATTTGCTCGACGGCCTCACGACGCTTGTCGTCGCCGGGCACTCGTCCGGAAACCCGATCTTGCGCCAGGCGTTCGCTTCCTTTCGGATCGATCCGATCGAAACGGAAGACTCGCTCCGCTGGTTGTGGCTGGCAGGTCGGACGGCAGCTTCCATCTGGGATTACGAGAGCTGGGATTCACTCACGGCGAAGCAGATCCGGGCCGCAAGACTCGCGGGCGCCCTGGCGCAGCTGCCGCTGGCACTGACCACGCGCGTCGGTGTCGAGATTTTTGCCGGCGACCTCGAGGCGGCCGCATCCCTGCTCGACGAGTTGGACGTCCTTGCGGCGTCGACCGATCCCCGCGTCGTCCCGCGCTACGGGTTCCTGACCGTCGCGGCGTTTCGTGGGCGCGAGCCAGAGTTCCTGGACGTCTTCGAACGCAGCGCGGCTGAGTTCAACGCCCGTGGCGAGGGTCTCGGACTGACCCTTGCCTACTGGGTGAGGGCCGCCCTCTACAACGGGCTCGGACGGTACGACGAGGCCTTCGCGGCGGCAACCGAGTCGAGCTTGAACCCCCGCGAGCTCTGGTTCTCGACGTACGGGCTGGTCGAGCTCATCGAGGCCGCGAGCCGCAGCGGTCGCGAGGAGCGAGGCCGCGAAGCCGTCAAGGCCTTGGCCGAATCGACCGGGGCGAGCGCGACGCCGTGGGCCCTCGCGGTCGAAGCCCGGTCGCGGGCGCTCCTTCAGGAAGGCGACTCCGCAGAGTCCCTCTACCGCGAAGCGATCGACCGACTGGAGCCGACCCGACTTCGCCTGGACCTTGCGCGCTCCCATCTCCTGTACGGCGAGTGGCTCCGACGTGGGCGACGACGTCTGGATGCGCGGGCAGAGTTGCGCGTCGCCCACGAGATGTTCACCGACTTCGGGATGGAGGCCTTCGCGGAGCGGGCACGGATCGAGCTGGAGGCAACCGGCGAGCACGTCCGCAAGCGGACCGTCGCGACCCTCGACGAGCTCACGCCACAGGAGGCGCAGATCTCTCGTCTCGTGGCGCTGGGCAACACGAACCGCGAGATCGCGGCCCAGCTGTTCATCAGCCCGAGCACGGTCGAGTACCACCTGCGCAAGGTGTTCCGGAAGCTCGATGTGACGTCGCGGACGGAGCTGGCGCGCCGGCTCTCCTAGCCACAGCCGCGTCGACGGCTCCGGTCGTCAGGCCGTGACGTGTTCCGCGCCTCGATCCACGGCAGCCTCGGATTCGAGCTCGCTCCACGCGTGGGCACGAAGGAACCGCCCGATCGCGACGGCCCACACGATGGAAAGGATCGCGGCCAGGGCCAGGGCGGAGAGCCAGGCCGTCGGCTCGAGCCAGGCGACGATCACGGCTGCCGTGGCTCCGACCGCCATCGTGGACGCGATCTTCCGGTAGACGGCGGGCAACCGGCGCGCGTCCTCGAGCGACAGCGACGTCAAGATCAAGCCGAGAAGGGCCACGGCGACGGCACCGGCAAGCAGCCAGCCGGTCGCGGGCGGCGGGCTCGCGTCGTGGGCGTGGGCGATCAGACTGGTCATTCCAGCACCGGCCGCGGCGATCGCCATCGTGATCGGCAGGTGGCTCAACACCCAGGGGAAGACCGCCTGGCCGGCGGGCCTGGGCAGGCGCCGGCCGACGATGTCGAAGTACGACCACCAGAAGCCGAAGCCGACGGACAGGGCCAGGAGGCCCGTCGCGATCGTGACCGGGTCGCGGCCGGCCCGCGACAGGCCGTCAACCACGCCGATGACGACTTCGCCGAGGACGATGATCGTGAAGAGCCCGAACCGCTCCACGAGCGATTGGGTCGGCGACATGGCGATCGCGAACGCAGGGATCCGCCCAATCACGGCGAATGCCGCGAGCCAGGCCGCGCAGAAGGCGGCCCAGATGGCGATCCGAGGATCCGTCGGCAGAAAAGCGGTAGCCACGATGACCGCGACCGAGATTGCCATCCCGAGCGCGTAGGCCGCCGTCGGCGTGCGGAACTGCGACTCGTCCTGACCCCGGACCGAGAACCACAGCCAGCCCATCACCGCGAACAACGCCGCATAGACAAGCCCGAAGGCGGGGCCGT
>DATAQF010000247.1:0-10810 GCA_036264795.1 Candidatus Limnocylindrales bacterium
GACGATCTTCGACGAGGCTGCGCTCGATGAGCTCGCGAACTCGATCCGGGAACATGGCGTCCTCCAGCCGATCCTGGTCCGGCCCGCCGGCGAGAGCCGATACCAGCTGGTCGCGGGCGAACGTCGATGGCGGGCATCCAAGAAGGCCGGCCTCGCGACGATCCATGCACTCGTCGAGGAGATCGACGACGACACCGCGCTCGAGATCGCCATCATCGAGAATCTTCAACGCGAGGACCTCTCCCCGCTCGAAGAAGCGACGATGTACGACCGGATGATCCACGAGCACGGCTACAGCATCCGAAAACTCGCGGACAAGCTCGGCAAGGACAAGGGCTATCTCGAAAACCGCCTGCGTCTTGCCGATGCGCCAGAGGAGATCCGGGAGCTGGTGTCCTTGCGCAAAGACACCCTGTCCCACGCCTACGAGCTGCTCAAGGTCGCCGATCCGAAGAAGCGCCGGCGACTGGCCGGTCAGGTCGCCTCGGGCGAGCTCTCGCTCGTCAAGCTCCGGGAGAAGATCGAGGGGCGGCGGCCGCGGGTCATCAGCTTGACCGAGGACGACGCGGCCGACGAGGGCGTGTCCGAGCCGCGCGAGGCCGCGCCGTCGGACGGCGACCCGGAATGGTCGACCCCAGGTCGGATCCAGGCCGCCCTCGGCGACGACTCGCTGGTGACTGCCAGACACCAGCTCTCGGACGCCGTCGAGGACCTCGTCTCGGTCCTGCGTGCGCCCGACGTCATCCGTGAGATCTCCGAGGTCGATCGCGCCAATCTCGCGAAATACCTCACGATCGCGAAGCTCAAGCTCGAGAACGCGATCGCCCTGGTCAGGAGCGGCGACACGGACTGACCGGGCTGCACTCGAAGAGAAGCCCGGCGCCTTCGGCGCCGGGCTTTTCGTTGTGGCCGGAGAGATCGGCGATTGCGATCGCCGAGTCGGTCAGTGGCCGCTCTTGCCGTGGGCCTTCGCGGTCGCGCTCGTCGCGTGGCCGTTGTTCGCCTGGGCGATCGTCCGGACGTACGCGCCGTGATTGCTGAACCCGGCCGGCGTCGGCAGATGCGCCGCCTCGGAGACGAGCTTCCCGTGGTTGTCCGGGTGAACGCTCGTCGGGGCCGTGCCGGTGGTCGGGGTGGGTCCGGCCTGGTCCGTGGCCTCGGGGGTCTCGGTCGGCTCCGGAGTCTCGGTCGGCTCCGTGGTCTCCGTGGCTTCGGGCGTGTCGGTCGGCTCCGGCGTCTCGGTCGCCTCGGCCTGGTTCTCGGCCTGGTCGGCGACGAGCGAAGACGCGGGCCGGGCGGCGAACACGGCTCCGGCGGAGAGGCCGAGGACGACGAGCGCGATGCCCATGCTGCGGAGGCGGCGATTCAGAACAGTCACGATGGCGGGGACCTCTGGTGCGGGGGATGTCACTGACCATAACGACGAAACCGCGATGCGGTTAGGGGTACCTTCGTCCCGGAGATCAGCCGCAGTTGGGCCCGGTGGCCACCGCCGATCCCGGTCCACGCGTCTGCGACGTGCATTCCTGGCTTCCAGTCAGCGTGGAATCGCCCCGATCCAGAGCATGGCGAGGGCGCCGAGACCGATCGCCTGGATCCGCCAGGCAAGCTCCCGCCGACCCGGATCGGGGGCGCGCGCCAGCCACGAAGCCAGCACGAGCAGGCACCCGATCCCGACGGTCCCCGCGGTCGCAGGCGCTCCACCGCCGACGACCCAGCACGAGAGCGCACCCGCGCCTGCAACGCCGACGAGCAGTCCCGTGTTGAGGGCCTGGGCCCTCCCCTCGCCCAGTGCGAGCGTCACGGACGAGACGGCGGCCTCTCGATCGCGACCGACGTCGACGAGGCTGTTGGCGATCGCAAGTGCGACACCCGCGGCGACCGCGGCGGGGACGAGAACGGCAAACATCGGCGGGAACCTGCCGGTCGCGCCGGCCCAGCCGAAGACCGGGAGGACGGGGATCCCGACCGCGAACGGAAGCCACGACCAGGGGGTCCCCTTGAGCCGGAGATCATAGGCCAGGCCGATCGCGATCACAACGACCGCCAGGGCGATCAGCAGCGCGCCGCCCGGAGCCGACAAGAGGAACCCCAACGCGAAGGCAGCCGCGGCAAGGACCATCGCGAGCTCTGGCGAGACCAGTCCGGCCGGGATCGGCTTGCCCAGCTTCCGGCCGGCATCCCGCGGCGCGTCCACGACATCGTTGACGACCCCGATACCGAGCTGAAGCGCCGTCATCGCGATCCCGACACGGAGGGCGGTGTCCGTGGCCGCCCCCGCGACCAGCGCGACCCCGCCGCTGACGAGGCCGTCGAGGGCCGAGGGAAACGGATGGGTCAGCCGAACCAATCCGACGGTCCGCGCCCGGATGCCCGGTCGGGGCTCAGACGTAGACGAGCTCGTTGAAGTTGTCGACGAGGTATTCGATCAATCGATCGCGGCTGTCCGGAACCTGCGATCGGATGCCGGGAACGAGGGTATAGAGGGTCACCGTCGGCACGACGAGGTGCCCGTTCCGGTCGCGCCCGACCACGGCCGGTGGGCCACCGCCAGATGCGAACACCCGTTCGAAACCGCTCTCATCCAAGCGAGCTGCGCGCCGAAAGTCCTCGACGACCTTGACGATGCCCCGACGGATCACGACGTCGCGCATCAGCTCGGACACCCACGCGTCGATCTGGTCGTCGCCCTGCTCGGCGAGCCGCGCGCGGTATTCGGTGGGGTCGGCCGACAGGCCGCTCGTTGCCACGGGTCTCCTCCTCGATCGGCCGAAGTATGGCAGAACTCCGCGGTCCGACGATCGAGACCCGCCCGCTCAGGGTTGGGCTGCGTCGGGCGCGGCAAGACCGACGGCCGAAGCGGCACGGACCGAGCCCCGTTCCGCGACCAGCGTGCGGCCGGACTTCTCGGCGGCGGCCCGGTCCCCTTCCGGCCACTCGTTGAACAACTCGGTGAGGCGCCGCCCGAACGGCCCCGGCTCGACCTGCTCCGGCTCATCTCGGACCATCGCTTCGAGGGAGGCGCGACAGCGCTCGGTCAGCGCGTCGACCGCCTGACGCGTCGGTCGCCCGACGGGCAGCAGCGGCTCCCCGATCCGGATCCGGACGCGTCGGCCGAGGCACAGCCAGCTCGTTCCATTGATCGCGATCGGGATCATCGGCACCCCGGCGCGCAGGGCGAAATACGCGGCGCCTTCGTTGATCGGCCGGATCGCCGACTCGAACGGCTGGATCCGACCCTCACCGGCGATCGCGACGACGCCGCCGCTGCGGAGGGTCCCGACGACTCGACGCGTTGCCTCCAACAGGTCGTTCTTCTCGGGGCGATACGGGATCGCCGCGCCGGTCCAGATCATGAGCCGGTTCCGGCCCCCGACCGACATGTTCTCCTCCTTCGGTCCGAAGAACGTCAGGCGAGGCCGCATCGGAAGCGTGCCCATCAGGATGAATGGGTCGGCCCAGTTCAGGTGGTTGAAGCAGTAGATCGCGGGTCCGTTCGGGAGGCGGTCGCGGCCGATGAGGCGCGGCCGCAGATACGCCCGAACGAGCAGCCACGAGACGATGCGGCTCGTCCACGTCCGGACCAGCCGTCGAATCGCGTGGCCCGTGTCGATCCTGCCCGGCGCGATCGGCCCGGGCGCGGCCTCGGCGGTCACGATCGCATCCTTCACTCCGGAGACCGGGGCTCGTCGTCGGACCGGCCGTCGATGGCGGCCGGGTCAAGGTCCTGAATTCGGTCCAGGACCATGTCTGCGAGCTGCTCGGACCCCGGAGCCGGCGGGATCGACCGATTGGGAATGAGGACCGTCGTCATCCCGGCCGCCCGGCCGGCCTTCAGCCCATTGAGCGAATCTTCGACGACGAGCGTCCGGCCGGGATCGACGCCCAGCCGCAGCGCAGCCTCGAGAAACACGTCGGGGGCGGGCTTCCCCCGCTCCATCTCGTCAGAGGAGACGACCGCCCGGAAGGCGCCACCGAGGCCCGTGGCCTCGAGCGCAGCGTCGATGACGCGCCGGTGCGACGACGAGGCGAGGGCCAGCGGCCAGCGCTCGGCCAATCGGCGGACGGTCGGAACGGCCCCCTCGATCGCGGGTGCACCCTCGCGTCGGTACCGCTCCACCATGCCGTCGACGATCTCCTTCTCGATGTCCCGGGCATCCATGTTGAGGCCCAGGCGTCGCCGCATCGTCTCGGACCACTGGCGCGAGTTGGCGCCCATGACCGCGTGCCGATCGTCCTCTGTCCACGGCCGACCGTGGGCCGCCGCGAACGCCTGGCGCACCTCGTCCCACCAGATCTCGGAGTCGACGAGGACGCCGTCGAGATCGAACACGATGGCGTCGATCAGCGCGTGGGTCTCCGGGGAGCCACGGCGTTCGAGACCGCGGACACGGCAGCCGACGCGCGGCCCGGCTTCGACGCGGTCGGTTTCGTGGCGGCCTTGACTCGGGGCTTCGGCGCGTCCTTCGCCACGGCGGACTTCGGCCTCGGCCCGTCGCCTGTCTTGCCTGTCGCGATCGCGCGGGGCCGAGCGCGACGAGTCGATCGTTCGATGTCCGGCGGGATCGTGCGCCCGTCGATCGCGGCGATCACCCGCCGGGCGAACATGGCGACGCGATCGGCCTCCTCGTCGGCTCCGCGCAGCACCTGTTGTTCGATCTGGAAGCTCAGGAGCCGATGACCGGCCTGGGTTTCGACCGTAAGCTCGCCGATCACGACGCGGCTCCAGCGGATCAGCTTGGTCGTCGCCCGCGGGCCCTCACCGGGAATATTCACGCGGACGAACGATGCGATCAAGCCTGATTCGGTCGGCACGAAGATCGTGTACTTGATCGCGGGATCCTCGCCCCAGGCGACCCAGCAGTGGGGATCCGCATCCGCTCCCAGGGCGTCGAGGACCGCGTCCACGACGGCAGCGACCTTGGGTCCGCCGGCCTCCTTCGACGGAGCCTTCGCCCGCCACTCGCTCAATCGCATCCATGCCCTCCGCGCCCACGGTCACGAGGAAATGAGCCGATGGGCCGAGGCTAGCACAGTCGTGTACGGTTCCCGTCGGCCGGATCGGGAGGTTGGCGGATGGCGACACAACGAATGAGGGTCGTGCGCGGGCCGGGTCGGGCTACCCCGGGCAGGCCCGCCGACTGACCGTATGGCCGTCATCCGACTCGGAACGGATCCCACGCTCCTCGTCGTCGCCGGCGCGGGCGTCGTCGTCGGCCTCGCCATGCTCGTCAGGGGCCTGCGGGGATTTCGGATGGCGGGCCTCATCGGTGGCACCTCGACGTCGCGCATCTCCGCACTCGCAGTCGGCGAGGTCCTCGTCACCGGCGCGGCCGAAGCGGTCGAGCTGACCCTGGTCTCGCCTCTCCAGAGCGCGCAATGTCTGTACTACCGCGCGCGCGTCCGGGAGTCGGGTGAGGGCGACCGCAGAGACTTGTTCACGGAAGAGCGGGCGGTCGGATTCCGTGTCCGTGATTCGTCCGGTGCCGTCCGCGTCTTCCCTCGCGGGGCACGCTTCGACGTGCCGAACCGCTACGAGGAGTCGGGCGGGATCTGGGACGGAGACCCGCCCGGGCTGCTGCCACGAGCCGGCCCGGCGTTCGGTCCCGCTCCCGATCGACAGTCCCAGGTCGACGCGCTGCTGACGGTTCGCGATCCGGGCCGGGATCCATGGGCGACCGCGGCAGGAGCCGTTGGCGAGAGGGCGTTCGGCTCCGGCCTCGGGCTGCTCGGGGCGGCCACCCGTGCCCGGAGCTATCAGGAGGCGCGCATCGAGCCGGGCGATCTCGTCACCGTGATCGGACGCGTGGTCCCCTTCGGCGACCTCGACGACCCCTCGTCCGCCGATCGCGTCGACGGTTCGCCAGACCCCAGCGTCGACCCCGAGATCGCCGCCGACGTCGCCCGTGCCCGGGCGGCGGGAATCCTGACGGACAACCCCGCGTCCGCCTGGGGCAATGCCGCGATCGAAGGGTTCGGGATCGGCCGGCCCGTGCGGGCGCCCGTGCTCGACTCGGCGGCCACGCCGCCGCCGCCCGCCGACCCAGCGATCGCCGAGCGCGCATCGGCCGCCTTCGACATCGGACCGCAGGATCTGGTCATCGCGACATCCGATGACGTCCCTCTCGTCGTCGCGCTCGGTGCGCCCGCCGACACCATCAACCGAAACCAGGGCCGGTTCGTCGCCGGGCTCCTCGGGGCGATCCTCGCGATCGGCTCCGCGATGGCCCTCGCGCTCCTCGCGGATGGGGCGATCCGTTGAACGCGCCGCTGCTCGCCGCCGCGTTCGCGGTCGGGACGGCCATCGCGATCGCCATGTTCGTCGTCGTCGCCACGTACAACGACGTCGTGGCGCTCGGCCGGCGGATCGACAAGGCGTGGGCGAACATCGAGGTCGCCCTTCAGCAACGGCACGACTTGCTCCCGGCGCTCGTCGATGCGGTCCGCGGCGTCATGACGTTCGAGCGCGACGTGCTGACGGACGTGACGCGGGCTCGCGCCGCGTTCTCTCCGGGCGCCCCGATCCCCGAACAGGCCGCGACGTCCGCCACCACCAGCCGCGCCGTGCGAACGCTCCTTGCGACCGTCGAGAGCTACCCCGAGCTCAAGTCCGCCGGCAATGTCCTCGCGCTCCAGAAGGAGATCGAGCGCCTCGAGTCGATGATCGCGGACCGGCGCGAGCTCTACAACGACCAGGTCTATCGGTACGACGCGCGGATCGCCCAGCTGCCCGGCGTATTGCTCGCTTCCGTCTTCGGCTGGCGGCCGCGGCCGTTCTTCGCGGCGGGGCCCGGTTCGGACGAGCCGCCGACTGCCGCGCTCGGGTTCGCCGAGCCGCCTGACCCGCCGACGGATGGACCGTCGTGAACGGCAGAATCGCCGACGGTCCAGCCTCGTCCCCCCCGGAGACCCGCCTCGTCGTGGTCCGTCACGGCGAGACCGAGTGGTCGCGGTCCGGTCGCCACACCGGCCGGACCGACGTGCCGCTGTCCGAGGAGGGACGCGCGCAGGCCGACCGAATCGGTCGGGCATTGCGCGGTCGGACGTTCAGTCACGTGCTCTCGAGTCCGCTCGAGCGGGCCGTGGAGACGTGCCGGATCGCGGGATTCGGTGATCGGGCGGAGCTCGTCGACGACCTGATGGAGTGGGACTACGGCATCTACGAGGGACGGACCCGGGTCGAGATCGCGGCGGAGATCCCGGGCTGGACGATCTGGACGGCTCCCATTCCCGGCGGCGAGAGTCTCGACGTCGTTGGCCGGCGAGCCGACCGTGTCATCGCGAGGACGTTGCCGCTTGGCGGCGACATCCTCGTGTTCGCCCACGGCCACATCCTGCGGGTCCTCGCTGCACGCTGGATCGAGCAGCCGCCCGTCCTCGGGTCACGCCTGGAGCTCGCGACGGCGACAGTCTCCGAGCTCGGCTGGGAGCAGGAGCGCCGCGTGATCGAACGCTGGAACTCGCTTCCGCCGGCGTCGCTCTGACGCTCGTATGGACCGTCCGGGCCGGATCCGCGACTCGTGGAGAGGCGGAAAGAGGCGATTCGCGGTAGAATGTCCGTTCGCGAACGCGTCGCGTACGTCCCCGCTCGGTCGATGGTCCTTCGGACCGGCCAGCGACGGCCGATCCACGAATGAGGAGGACAGCAGCCCATGTCCAGCGGAACGATGCGTCCCCCACGACCCTCGGCGCAGCCCGCGACGGAGCCGCTCAAGCACGTGATCGCGGAGTACAAGCACCAGGCCCAGACGATCACCTGCGTCTGCGGCTGGCACGGCCGCAGCTCTTCTCCGGACGGTCGGACCTCCGAGTGGACCGCCCACCTCGCCGCGAATCGGACGAAGCCGCGCTGACGTTCCGATCGCGATCGCCAAGAGCACGACCATCGACCGGTGCGGGACTCGCACCGGTCGTTTTCTTGTGTCCGAAGGTTGCTCCGGTGGAGATCAGGATCCGGGCAGCTCGCCCAGCTGAACGTCGACCTTTGCCGTCGAGCCGTCCGGCTTCACGACACTGACCGGCACGGTCTGACCGGGAGCCAGCGTCGCCAGCACGGCGGCAAGCGCAGCCGGGTCGGGCGTGGGCTTGCCGGCAATGTCCGTGATGACCTCTCCAACAACTAGGCCGGCCTTGTCCGCGGGACTGCCAGGATCGACCGCGAAGATCAGAACGCCCGGAGCATTTCGGACGCTCGCAGCGCGGACGCCCAGGTAGGCGCGATGCGAGGACACGACGTGGCCGTGCTGGACGAGCTGCGAGGCGATGTCGGTCACGATGGCGGACGGAATGGCGAACCCGATTCCCGGGGCCTGGCCGCCGATCTCGGGGTCGATGGCTGTCAGCGTCGGGATGCCGATCACCGCGCCATCGAGGTCCACGAGCGCCCCGCCGCTGTTGCCCGGGTTGATCGAGGCGCTCGTCTGGATGGCGCCGGGGATGGCGGCGCCGCCGGGCTCGGTCACGGTTCGGCCGAGCGCGCTCACGATTCCTTCGGTGACGCTGCTTTGAAGGCCGAGTGGATTGCCGATCGCGAGCACGATCGTCCCGACGGTCAGCTTCGACGAATCGCCGAACGACGCCTGGGCAAGACCGGGACCGCTCGCGCGAACGACCGCGAGGTCGTCGGGAGGGAAGGATCCAACGAGCTTGGCGTCGAGCTGCCGGCCGTCAGGCGTCGTCACGACGAACTTCGTGCTGGTGCCCACGACATGCGCGTTCGTGACGATGTCGCCCTGGGCGTCGAAGACCACGCCCGAGCCGAGGCCGCTCGTGGTCTGGATGACGACGACCGACGGGCTGACTCGGCCCACGACGGCTGTGAACTCCTGCTCGAGCTCCTGGCCGATGGAGGTGGACGCCGACCCGCCCGACACCGCGGCGGACGCGCTCGCGGCTCCCGCTGCGCCACCGGCCGGCGCCGCCGAGCTCGAGGCGCTCGGCCCGTTCGAGGCGCCGCTCCCGCACCCGACCACGACCAGCGCCATCAGGGTCAAGACAATGACGCCAGGGGTGCGGCGCCCGACAAGATTCAACACCCCGCGACGTTGGTCGCGTTGCCCCCCTCCTTGCCGTAACGCTCGATACCGTGCGATGAGTTCGTAACCGGGCCGACGGCCGAGACCGGGCGCTCGACCGGACAAGGCATGCGGCTGGCGGTCAGAGCCAGCCCTTCGCCTTCCAGTTGGCGATGTCGCCTGGCCGCGCACTCGACGCCAGAGCCTCCTCGAGGTCGTCGAACTCGGGATCGGTGGCGAAGACGACGAAGTCGTCCGTCACCTCCGCGATGCCGTGCCAGTCGCGGCGTGAGAGCTCGGCCGCCGCACGCCGGAGCATGGTCCCGCCGAGCTCCCAGCGCTGCGAGCTGCGGACCTCCTGGTCGAACTGACGGCAGGACGCGAGCGCGTCCGGATCGGGGAGGTCGAGCGTTCGGCCGCCGAGGAGCAGGGGTCGAAACACGCTGGTCGGATCGCGTAACGGTCCGGCCCGGCTGCGCTCGAGACCGAGGGTGATGAGCGGCGGGAAATAGCGCTCGACTTCGCGGTACGAGAGCTCGACGCAGTAGAGCCGCTCTCGTGGCGCACCGGTGCCGATCGTGTCGAGCACGGCCGGGACGAGCTCGGCGACGGCGGCGTCGAGCAACGCCTCGAGCGTCCGGCCTTTCCGCCGCGGCCGATACACCGCCTGCATCGTGCCGTCCGGCCACGCCCGGTCGATGCCGGCGAGCGACCCATCCGATTCGTACGCGAACCGATCGCTGAAGCGCGCAGGCCCGACGCCCGGCATCTCCGCGTACGCGGCGACCTCGCGCAGCGCTTCGCCCTCGTAGTGGTAGTCCTCGACGAGGAACTGGCGCCCATTCGGCCCGAGCCATTCCACGAGCCGCTCGGGCGACCGACCGACCTCGGCGTACTTGGGCGTATAGCCATTCAGCCGGAAGGACACGTGACGATCAACGCGACCGCCGTTCACGATGACCCTGGCACCCTCCAACGGGATGTGCGGGCGGGGCGAGAAGGCCACGATCTCCGTCCCCGGCTCGCCATGCAGCAGATAGGTCTCGTGCGCCTGCTCGCGATGGTCGTACGTTCGCTCGACGAGCAATCGCCCATCCGAGCCGTAGCCGGATTCGGTGCACTGCGCCTTCGGCGAGGGCGGCTCCCGCAGCACGCGGCCCCGGCCGGGGTAGCGCTCGAAGTGGAACGGCAAGACGCTCCAGCGGGAGCCGGTCGACCATTCCCACCGCTCGACGTCGGGGAGGATCCGGTCGACGACCTCGGCGCGCCGGCCGAACCAGCTCTTCCAGTGTCGGATCGCCGAGTCGAAGTCCGCGTGCACGCCTGTGCCTCCCGCCGTGCGACGGCACCATCGGCCCTGGGGTGGTTTGTACTCGCCGGAAGCTAGCATGGAGCAGCGCCTGCAGCGAGCTGCATCTGGACCCGCAGCTGGAAAGGGGGATGCGATGGACCGCAGTGTGGTCGTGACCAGTCGCGGTACGCGATTCGTACCCGTCGTCTTGTTCCTCGTCGGCGTGCTGATCACGCTGGTCCTTGGGCCGCTCATTGCTCCGAAACGCTGGGCGGGCTGGCTCGTGGTCGAGCTCGACTTCTACATCGGCTTGACGTCGGGCCTGGCGCTCGTCCTCGGGTGGGTCGTCATCCGGCTGCCCCGCCAGTCATCGCCGGCCTTCCGCCTGAGCGCGGCCGTCGTGGCGGCGCTCTTCTACGTCGTGATGACCGCGACCACGTATGGGTGGCTGGTCCTGAACTACGAGACGGCGCTGGCACCTTCGCCGCTACCCGCCACGGGCCCG
>DATAQF010000255.1:0-2443 GCA_036264795.1 Candidatus Limnocylindrales bacterium
AGCCGAAACCGAGAGGCCGTCCGAAGTCCATGAGCGAAGACTAGAGGAAGATCGGCCCTGTGTCAAGTATACAACCCATTAGGACGAAAGTCCCGCGTGACCGTACGCAGCGTCCTGACGCCGTCGGATCGTGCAGCGAACGCTTTGGGACGCGGGTCGGACAACCTCAGCGCGGGGGCGTGCGAGCCTCGCGGGAGGCGTTCCTGCGGTCGGTCGCACGAACGTAGATCGTCGTCGCGACGACGGCGATGACGCCGATCAGGACGACGCCGAGAATCGCCAGTCCGGGGGTCCCGACGAGACCGGGTCCCTGGCCGTTGCTTCGTGGGTCGCCGCCGGCCGTCGCGCCGCTGGCCTCCGGCGATGCCGCCAATGCCGTCGGGATGAATGCGCCGATCAGCGGCACGACCGCGGCCAGACCCGGCACGAGCGCGGCCAGGCCTGCCCACGCCAGCGAGGCGACGATCAGGGCGATGCCGCCCGCCAGGCAGGCCGCCGCGAGCCGCGTTCGGGCCCGGCCATCGGCGCCGAGCACGCGCATCGCCTCGGGCGGCTCGAGAACCGTCAGGACCAGCGGCCGGCCGAGGCCGGCCGACAACCGGGCGGCCGGCGCACCCGCGACGGCGCCCCCGGCCGGAACGGGGACGCCCAGGACGATCGCATGCTCGACCGACGACACCTGCTCGACCCGCATCCGGACGGGCGTGTCCGCGGGCATCGGGACGTCGAGGCGATCCGCGATATCGGCCGCCACGCCGACCGACTCGCGGCGGACGACGACGAGGCCCGCATCGAGCGCGTCCGCGTCCACGCCGATCGCGTCGAGGCCCTCGGTGATCTCGAACGGAACGTGCTGTCGGTGATCCTCGAACGTGCGCCAGTCGCGCCCGATTCTCCGGTCGAGGCGTGTCCGGCGGAAGACGAGCGGACGATGGGCGTCGTCCTCGAACTCCTCGTCCGCATCGATCCGACCGTCGATCCGGACATAGCGTTGACGTCCCGACGCGGCGATCTCGAGCGCGTCGCCGACGCTGACCCGGGCCGTCGTCGCGAGCAGACGACCGACGCGGTATCGGGATCCGAACGTTCGCAGCACCAGAACGCCGATGCCGAGGGCGACGACGCCTGCGGCGGCGAGCACGAGGGGAGTCACGGCCCGGATGATATCCGGTGGGTCCGTCGCGGCCGGTCGGGGCCAACCGTCGCGGCCGTCCTCCGCCCGCCCCGGGCATGAAAGGACCCGAAGGAACCTACTCGCGGCGTGGGCGTTGATGTGATCGCTGCCGTTAGCCTGCGCTCGGCCCCTCCGGGCTGGGATGAACGCTACGGCGCGCGGGCCTGACGGTCAATCCCGGTTGTCCACGAGTTCGGCCGCCGGCCCTCGCGTTATCCACGTCGCATCCCCAGCCCTGCGATGGCGATCGTGGACAGCCCGAGACGCTGCTCAGCCCTCGGCGATCCGTCCCGTCTGCGGATCGATCGCCGATGCCTGCCCGCCGAAGCTCGTCAGGACGAGGCGCCCCCCGATCATCGCGGCTTCCGTGACGACGTCGCTGTGGGCGATCCGCCAGCCGACCGTCCCGTCGGGCTCGATCGCGAACGTCTCGATCTCGGACTGGACGATCAGGTGCGGCAGTCGCGGCGAGCCGAAGACCGCGATGAGCGGCGAGGCGGAGCGGTGCGACCAGCGAAGCGTCCCTGCCCGGCTTTCGAATCCGTACGTGTGGAACCCGTACTTCACGACGAAGAGCCCGGCGTCGTCCCAGACGAGGCCGGCCGGCTCGTCATGGATCGTCGACGCGAGGCGGACGGTCCACGGACCCGCCGGCCCGTCGATCCGGAGCTCGGCCCGGCACAGCTCCTCGTACGAGGCGGACACCAGGGGACCGAGGTCGTCGAGGCTCCCACCTGCCTCGGACAATGCGAAGACGGCGGGTCCCTGCCCGCTCCCGCTCCACCGCCAGCGGGCGCGGATGCCACCCGGATAGTTGATCGTCGCGTCGCGCGGCGGCGAGCCGGCGCCGGCTGAAGTCACGCTCCGAGGTTGCGAGCCGGGGCGCCCCTGCCGACCATGTCGCCGACGCCACCGGCGGCCCCGCGCTCCGCCTCGATGTCGGCCGCGCGTCGCTCCTCGGCGATGGGCGCGACGGTCGCATTGGCAAGGATTCGGAGCGTGGCCGGGGGCACGGGAAAGACGGCGGTCGATGTCCCGGCCGCGGCCCAGACGACCTCGAACCGGCCGAGATCGGGGTCCATGATCGTCCGGACGGCACGGATGTGGCCGATCGGCGGGATCCCGCCGATCGAGAACCCGGTCAGCTCCTCGGCCTCTCGCGCCGTCGCCCGGCGGATGTCGCGCTCGCCGGTCACCGCCGCGAGGCGGGCCAGGTCGACCCGGTTCGGCCCGGACACCAGGCAGAGGACGGGCTCGAGCAGGCCGCCC
>DATAQF010000032.1:0-8477 GCA_036264795.1 Candidatus Limnocylindrales bacterium
CCGCTGTCGATCATCTTTCTCCTACCGAACGATCGTTAGGCGAGCATGCTCGCCAAGTCGCGGTCTGTCAATCGCGCCAACGGGCGGCGCGTCCCGCGGCGGCGACCAGCGCCGGCGAGGACGCGGGTCACCCGCGGTACCGAGCGCGCAGGGTGGCGAGGGGCGCATACCGCCAGCGCGGGAGGAAGCGCGCGGCATAGATGAGCTCGCGGCACTCCTGCTCCACCTCGAAGGCGGCGAGCAGGGCGCGGTCGGCATCCAGCTCGGCGACGAACTCGCCGCGGGTCCGAGCCACCCACTCGTCCACGATCTGGTGCCGGCTGCCCGTCGTCCGCTCGTCGACGATCCGACCGACGTGATCCAGACTCGAGGCCATCTGGGCGATGTCCCGCTCCGCGGGCTGGCGGAGCTCGTTCGCGGCGGCCGCGAGCGCCGGGTTGCCGTCGAAATCGATGACCGCGAGACCACCCGGCCATTCGAGGACCTGGCCGACATGCAAATCGCCATGGACGGGCTGGATCGCGATCGACTCGCACGCCACGAGCCGGTCGATGTCCGCGCGCATCCCGGGGCCGACGGCGGCCAGCAGCTCTCGACCGCTCGGATCGGCCTCGCTGAGCCGGAGTGCCTCGTCCAGGGTGGAGATGGCAGCGGCGTGCCAGCGGCGGACGTCCGACCCGTCTGCCACGCCCGCTGGCTCGGTGATGACCGCAGACGGTTGGCGCAGGGCCGCGTGAAGGCGGGCGACAAGCAGGCCGAGGCGGCCGCCGATCCATGGGTCGCAGTCGGCCGGGCACGGAGCGCTCTCGTGTGCGACATGCCGTTCCAGGCGCTCGACACACCAGTCCCAGCCGTCCCGAGCGCCCGCCAGGTATGCGTCGCCCTGCGCCAGGGTCAGCGCCTCGCCGGTCGGCGCCAGCCAGTCGACCGTCCCGAGAGGCCGCGGCGTCTCGCGGAACCCAATGGATTCGAGGTGCGCCGCAACGATCGGCGCTCTCGACGGCTGCGGGCCGACGATCCGGAACCACTTCACGATCACGCGCTCGCCGACCACGATCGACTCGTTCGTCTGGTCCGTGCCGATCGATCGCTCCGACGCGAGCGGCAGGCCGGCGACGAATGCGGAGAGCCCGTCGCCGGCGATTGCCTGCCGCCACGGATCGTCTCGGACGACCGGCACCGCCGCGAACGAGCCCTCGGGTCGCGCCGCGATCGCGACGGCCAGTCGATCGGTCAGGCCGAGCACGGCGATCGGCTCCGCGGCACCTAGGTCGGTCGTCGTGTACCCGCTCGTCTCCGCGGCCGCCCGTGGTGGCCAGGCCGCGCGCAACTCGGTCAGCAGGCCCGGGATGGGCCCGTACGATACCGACGAGAGCCAATCAGCCACGAGGAGATGATGGCGCAGCCGCTCACCGTCCTGTTCATGCCGGAGTCGGCCTATGGCCCGACGAACAACTGCATTGGCATCGGTGACGTCCTGCGGCGACGAGGCCATCGCGTCGTGTTCGCGGCCGAGGCCTCGTGGAACGGTCGTCTTGAGCCGCTCGGGTTCATCGAGGATCTCGTCGATCTGGCGCCGCCCCCGGAGACGGAGCCGGAGGCGGACGCGGCTCCCCAGGACGCCGGCCAATTCTGGAAGGACTTCATCCGCGACACCGCTCCGGAGTTCCGCAAGCCCACCATCGACCAGCTGGCCACCTTCATGCAGCCGACCTGGCAGGCCCTCATCGACGGCGCCCGGTACTGCGAGCCACAGCTCCGTGAGATCGTCGCCCGCCAGCGGCCCGACGTGATCGTCGAGGACAACGTGGTCGCGTTTCCGGCCCTGCAGACAGCCGGCCGTCCGTTCGTCCGGATCGTGTCATGCAACCCGCTCGAGATCCCCGGACCTGACATCCCACCGCCGTACTCCGGGCTGCCGTCGGACGACCGATCCGCCTGGGGCGCCTTCGCGGCCGAGTACGACCGAACGCATCGGGAGACGTGGGGCACGTTCGACGACTGGGTCCGCGGGCAGGGTGCGCGGCCACTCCCGGATCTCGAGTTCATGCACGCCTCGGATCGGCTGAACCTGTATGTCTACCCGGAGGTGGCCGACTACACCGACCGCCGCCCGCTCGACTCAACGTGGCGCCGCCTCGACTCCTCCGTCCGGGCAACCGACCACGCGTTCGAGCTGCCGGAGCCGATGGCCAACGGGCCGGCGGGCTCGGGACTCGTCTATCTGTCCCTCGGATCGCTCGGCAGCGCCGACGTGGAGCTGATGCGCCGCCTGGTCGCCATCCTCGCCGAGACGCCGCATCGATACATCGTCTCCAAGGGCCCGCAGCACGCCGACTACGACCTCGCCCCGAACATGTGGGGCGCCGAGTTCCTGCCCCAGACGACGATCATCCCGCTGGTCGACCTCGTGATCACCCATGGGGGCAACAACACGACGACCGAGGCCTTCCATTTCGGCAAGCCGATGATCGTCCTGCCCCTGTTCTGGGACCAATACGACAACGCCCAGCGGGTCGAGGAGACCGGGTTCGGGGTGCGGCTGGCGACGTACGCATTCGAGCCTGCCGAGCTGACGGAGGCGATCGAGCGGCTTCTCGGCGATGGCTCGCTCCGCGCGCGGATGCGCGCGATCGGGGCGGAGATTCGGTCACGGGACGGCGTCGGGAAGGCCGCGGCCGCGATCGAGTCCGCCGGACTGGCGGGATGACGACCGGCACGGCGGCGACCGGGGCGGCGGCGCGCGAGATGCGAGCGGTCCGGGCGACCCGGTACGTGACCGCGTTCCGGGAGGGCGGCTCGTTGCCCGGGCTCGTCGAGGCGGACGACGACGGACTGTACGTCGTGAAGTTCCGCGGTGCCGGGCAGGGACCGCGCGTCCTCGTCGCGGAGTGGCTCGCCGGCGAGATCGCCCGCGCGCTCGGGCTGCTCGTCCCCGACCTCGTTGCGGTCGACCTCGCGCCCGAGATCGCCGACAGCGAGCCGCACCAGGAGATTCACGATCTGCTCGAGGCGAGCGTCGGGCGGAACATCGGCCTCGACTTCCTGCCTGGCTCACTGACCTACAGCCCGGCGATCGGGCCGCCACCGGACCCGGACTGGGCCGCCTCCGTCGTCTGGCTCGATGCGCTCGTCATGAACCCCGACCGCTCGGCGAGGAACCCGAACATGCTCGTCTGGCACGGCCGGACGTGGCTCATCGACCACGGCGCATCGCTCTACATCCACCACACGTGGCGCGATCCCGATGCCCACGCTCGAGGATCGTTCGCCGAGCGGATCGCCGACCACGTCCTCCTCCCCTACGCATCGTCCATCGAGGCGGCGGACGCTCGCCTGGCACCGCTCGTCACCGACGATCTCCTCGCGTCACTCGTCCAGGCGATCCCGGACGATTGGCTCTCGACGGACCCCGTCATCGGCGACGCCGCCGCGCAGCGCACGGCCTACAGGCGCTATCTCGGCCGGCGGCTCGAAGCGCCGCGGCCGTTCGTCCAGGCCGCTGACCGGGCGCGGCCCGAAGCGGCCTGACGATGGCCGACCACCCCTTCCAGTACGCGATCATCCGGGTCGTGCCGCGTGTGGAGCGGGGCGAGTGCCTCAATGCCGGCGTGGTCCTGCTGTGTCGCCCGAAGCGGTTCCTCGCCGCGCGGGTCGAGCTGAATCATGGCCGGCTCGCCGCGCTCGCCCCCGGCGTGGACCCGACAACCATCGAGGAGCACCTCACCGCGATCGAGCGGGTCGCGGCGGGCGACCCCGACGCCGGGCCGATCGCCGGGCTCGGTCAGGGGGAGCGCTTCCACTGGCTCGTCGCACCGTCGAGCACCGTGATCCAGCCCTCCGAGGTCCACACCGGCCTCTGTGACGACCCCGCGACAGAGCTCGAGCACCTCGTCGAACGCCTCGTCCGCTAGGTCGAGCGTCTCACGCTGGCGCGCCGCCGCAACACATCTGAGAGAGCCCGTCCGGACGCTGGCGTTCGATACGCGTGGCCCGTCTCGGGAGCATTGGCCGGGCTCGACGTCGCTCACGTGACGCTCGGGTCCCGGCCGACCGACGTCGGCTCTCTGACCGGAGGCGGGCGGCCAGTCGGCCGCCGCTCCGCCACGCCGCCACCAGTGGAGGAGAACGAATGGACGCGATCAAGCTCCTGAAGGCCGACCACGACAAGGTCAAGGGCCTGCTGAACGAGCTCGAATCGACGACGGAGCGCGGGGTGAAGACCCGAAGCGAGCTCTTCGCGACGATCAAGGGTGAGCTCACCCTTCATGAGATCGTCGAGGAGGAGATCTTCTACCCCGAGCTCAAAGCCCACCCCAAGGCAGCGGACATCGTCCTCGAAGGCTACGAGGAGCACCACGTCGTCGACCTGCTGATGGGCGAGCTCGAGGCGCTCGACGTCAGCGACGAGACCTGGGGCGCGAAGGCCGTCGTGATGAAGGAGAACATCGAGCACCACATCGAGGAGGAAGAGGGCGAGATGTTTCCCCAGGCCCGACAGGTCTTCGACGCTGCCGAGCTCGAGGATCTCGGTCAGCGGATGGAAGCGCGCAAGCAGTCCGCCGGACGCGAGCTCGGCATCCCGGTCCCTGCCTCGCGCTGAAACGGCGCGCCGCCGGCGTCTGACCAGCGAAGCCGGCTCAGAGATCTCGCCGGTACGGGACGTCGGCGATGAGGATGTTCCTCCGGCCGAGGAGCGCGCCGCGGATGCGGCGCGCGTTCTCGTTGTAGAGGTATTTCTCCCACCAGTGCCGGGCGATGTACTCGGGCAGGAGGACCACGAGGATGTCATCGGCGAGCCGGCCGGCGGTGTCCTCGAGATAGCGGATCAGAGGTCGGACGAGCTGCCGGTACGGCGACTCCACGATCACGAACGGCACGCCCGGGATCTGCCGCTGGAAACGGTCGCGGATCTCCTCGCCGCGATCCACGTCGTCGGTCACGTGGACCGCCGTGACGTCGCCCGACATCGACCGCCCGAACTTGACGGCCTGGACGACGTCGCGGGTCACCTCGGGAACGGGAATGATGACGTGCTGGCGGCGGAGTCCCGGGCCGATGATCGCCTCTGGCCGGACGTGGACCTCGAGTCGACGCCGCTCGTACTGGCGGTGGATGAAGAGCATCGCCCCCACGAGGATCGGGATGATGAGGATGATCAACCACGCGCCGAGGGCGAATTTCGCGATCGCGAAGATCAGTGTCACGATCGCGGTCGCGATCGCCCCGACACCGTTGATGACGGCGCTACGCCGCCAGCCCGCGGCGCGGTCGCGCAGCCAGTGCCGGACCATCCCGAACTGGGACAGCGTGACCGACGTGAAGACGCCGATCGCGTAGAGGGGGATCAGCGCCGTCACCAGGCCACCGAAGGCGACGAGGACGACGATCGCGACGAGCGCCAGGGCGACGATCCCGGCGCTGAACGCGAGCCGCTCGCCGCGGAAGGCGAACCGAGTCGGCATGTAGCCGTCACGCGCGAGGATCGATGAGAGCCGCGGGAAGTCGGCAAAGCTCGTGTTCGCCGCAAGGATGAGGAGCCCGGTCGTGGCGAGCTGCAGGATGTAGTACAGCGGCCCCACGCCGAACACGGCGCGGCCGATCTGCGACACGACCGACTCGTGATCCGACGGCGTCGCTCCGACAATTCCGGCCAGGTACGACAACCCGAGGAACATGACGGCGACGAGCAGGCCCATGACCGTCAGGGTCGTTCGTGCGTTCTTCCACTCGGGTGGCCGGAATGCCGGCACGCCGTTCGACACGGCCTCGACGCCGGTGATCGCGCTGCACCCGTCCGCAAACGCGCGCATGAGCAGCAGGACGCCGAGCGTCTCGGCGGGGACGGCCGCGGCGGCGACGCCGGTGACGTGCGGCGTGTCGCCCAGGATCGTCCGGAGGATCCCGAACCCGATCAACCCCAGCGTGATCGCGAGGAACAGGTACGTGGGCGCGGCGAACAGCGTTCCGCTCTCGCGGAGGCCGCGCAGGTTGATGAGCATCACGAACAGGATCGCCGCAACGCCGAACGGAACCCGGAGCCATTCGAGCTCCGGAAAGGCCGACGTGATCGCGAGGACGCCGGCCGCGACGCTGACCGAGACGGTCAGCACGTAGTCGGTCAGGAGCGCCGCGGCCGCGAGCAGGGCCGGCCCGATCCCCAGATTCTCCTTCGCGACGATGTAGCTGCCCCCGCCGCTCGGGTAGGCCCGGATCGTCTGCCGGTAGGAGATCACGATGATGACGAAGACCGTGACGATGAGCAGGGAGATCGGCATGACCAGCCAGAACGCGGCCGAGCCCGCCGCGAAGAGGGTGAACATGATCAGCTCGCTCGCATACGCGACCGAGCTCAGGTTGTCGCTCGAGAACGTCGCGAGCGCCTTGACCTTCGGGAGCCGCTCTTCGAGCTCCTCGTCGCTGGCGAGCGGCCGGCCGAACACGAGGCGTCGTGCGGCGGCGACCAATCGTTCCCGAGGCTCGCTGGGCGCGCTTGCCTCCGGCCGGGCCTTCATGACGCCGGGAGCCGCGTAGCGGAAGTAGCGCGACTGGGGTCGCTCGAGCCGAACGCGCCGATCGCCGGCGCGGCGATTCTTCAGGCGATGCTGGGTCTGAGGCGGAGACTCGGGCTGTTGATCGGGCGCCTGGTCGCTGGTCTCGGTCACTCGCGAGGGCCGACCGTCACGGTCCTGACACCCGCCCGCTCCGCTGGCTCGAGCCGGAACGCGACGCCCGCAGCGTGAGCATGCGCCGCGCCGAGCCCGACGATCCGCTCGACGAACGGCAGCGCCGTCAGGCGGACGCGGATCGCCTGCCGGCCGACGACCATCGCGATCGCGACGTCGATCTCGGCAAGGGCCTTCTCGTCCGGATCGTCCGAATCGTCAGGCGCTGGAACGAGCGGGATGACCTGGGGGACGTCCATACCCCGAGCGTAGGAGTGCCTCCCAAGAGGCCGCGGCGCGTCGGGCCGCGTGAACGCTCAACAAGCGCTCAATCCCGCGGCTTCGCTGCCTCTGCCGACGGCTCCCCGATGCGATACCCCACCCCGGGCTCGGCGACGATGAGCTCGCGCAGAGACCCGCTCCGATCGGCGGCAGCGAGCTTCCGCCGGAGCCGCGAGACGTACACGTGAAGATAGTGGCCCTCGTCGGCGTACGCGGTTCCCCACACCGCTCGCAAGAGGCGCGCCTTCGTGAGCAGGCGCCCGGGCTGGCTGAGCATCGTCCGAAGGAGCTCGTACTCGCGCGGCGTCAGGTCGAGCGGCTCACCGTCCACGGACGCGATCCTGCGGCCCGGATCGATCGTGAGCGGCCCGTGACGGATCGTGCCGGACGCGTCGGCCGCGGGCCCGGCCGTTCGACGCAACAGCGCCGCGATCCGCGCTCGCAGCTCGCCCAGCCCGAATGGCTTCGTCACGTAGTCGTCGGCCCCTGCCTCCAGCGCAGCGACCTTGTCGGGCTCCGCCCCGCGCGCCGACAGGACGAGGATCGGCGTCGTGGCCTCGCGCCGGACGCGGCGGATGATCGCGGTCCCGTCGCCGTCGGGGAGCCCCAGGTCGAGGAGGACGACGTCCGGTCGCTCGGCGTCCCAGCGTCGGATCGCCTCCGCGACGTCCGGCGCCTCGACGATCCGATAGCCGTGCGCGACGAGGTTCGCGGCGACCGTGCCACGCATCGCGTCATCGTCCTCGACGAGGAGGAGATGGGCGCCGGCTGAGCCCGAGCCGGGTGGGCCGGTCATCGGCGCGAGGCCGCGCCGGACACGGTGTCCGCCGGCACCGCGGCCGCAGCGGGAAGGTCGACCTCGATGCGAAGGCCACCGATCGGGCTCGGACTCGCCGAGACGGTCCCGCCCATCGCCTCCGTCATCCCCCGGACGATCGCGAGCCCGACCCCGAGACCGCGTCGGGAGCCCTCGGTCGCGGCCGGCAGCCGGAGAAACTTCTCGAAGAGCCGTTCGCGATCCGCAACCGCCACGCCGGGCCCGCCGTCGTCGATCGTGAGCCGGACCCGTCCCGCTTCATCCCTCGCCGAGATCTCGAGCGGTGCCGGTGCCGCGGTATGGCGGGCGACGTTCTCGACGAGGTTCGAGACGAGCCCGTCGAGGAGGACTTCGTCGGCGAGGACGGGGTCGAGGTCGTCGGGGATGGCGACCGAGATCGGGCGGTCACCGAGAATCGGTCGCAGGCGTTCCACGATCAGCCCGACGACGTCCGCGAGGACGAGTGGCTCGAGCTCCGGGCGGAGTGAACCGGCCTCGATCCGGCTCAGGTCGAGGACCTCCCGGACGAGCCGGTCGAGGCGGTCCGCCTCGGCGTCGATCGCGCTCGCGCTCGCCCGGGCCGTCCGCGCGTCGAACGCCACGTCTGGATCGGCGAGCGAGCCCGCGGCCGCTCGGATGCTTGCGAGCGGCGTCCGGAGGTCGTGCGACACCGCGTCGAGCAGCGCGCTCTTCAGGGCATCGGCTCGACGGGC